>DAIUEM010000246.1:0-3766 GCA_036845105.1 Actinomycetota bacterium
CAGCTCGAGGAGATCGGCGTCTCGTGGGCGTACTACTCGGCCGGCAAGTACCAGACGGGCTACTTCTGGAACGCGCTGAACGGGATCTCGAACGTGTACCACACGGACCTGTGGCGCCCCGAGCGCATCCGTGGCGTCGACAAGCTCGTCGACGACATCGAGGCCGGGCGGCTGCCCTCGGTCACCTGGGTCACGCCGCGGTTCGAGCTCTCGGACCACCCGCCGCAGAGCACGTGCTACGCGCACGACTGGCTCACCGACGTCGTGAACGCGGTCATGCGGAGCGACGGATGGGAGCACACGGCGCTGTTCGTCACGTGGGACGAGTGGGGAGGCTTCTACGACCACGTTCCCCCGCCCCAGGTCGACGACCTGGGCCTCGGGTTCCGCGTGCCGACGCTCGTCATCAGCCCCTACGCGAAGAGGGGCTACATCGACGACGCCGAGGGCGAGTTCTCGAGCCCGCTGAAGTTCATCGAGGACAACTGGGGGCTGCCCTACCTCACGGACCGGATCGAGCGAACGCACAACTTCGAGCACGTCTTCGACTTCGATCGCAAGCCGCGCACGGACGCCGAGCCGCTCCGCAAGCACGGCGCCTGCTACGGCACGCCGTGGGAGTTCCCCGGCGAGGACTACACCGGCTGGCCCGCGGCCACCGAGCCCGACCCGAGCCACTTCGTCTGATCCCTGCACGACGGGCGCTCAACCCGCGGCGCCGGTCTACGGGGTGCGCGGGATCACGAGCGCGTCCACCGCGACGCACCCGTCGGTGCCGCAGATCACGGGGTTCGCGTCGAGCGCCTCGAGGTGCTCACCCAGGTCGTGCGCGAGCCACGACAGGCCGACGACCGCCCGGGCGAGCGCCCCCACGTCCGCCGCCGGCGAACCCCGGACGCCGTCCAGCAACGGACGGATCCGGAGCCGGTCGATCATCCGGAGCGCCCGCGCCTCGTCGAGTGGCGGGAGCGCCAGGCGCCGGTCGTGCAGGACCTCGACGAGCACGCCGCCCGCGGCGACGAGCACGAGCGGGCCGAACGCGGGATCCCGGACGACGCCGAGCGCGATCTCGACGCCTCGCGGCGCCATCCGTGAGACCACCACCTCGGGACCGAGGTCCCGCTCGAGGTCCGAGTACGCGTCCTCGAGCGACGTCGAGTCGTCGATGCCCAGACGCACCCCGCCGACGTCCGACTTGTGCTGCACGCTGGGGACGGCCGTCTTCACCGCGACCGGGAAGCCGAGCCGCTGGGCGGCCGACATCGCGTCCTCGGCCGTGGCGGCCGCCACCGCGTCCACCGTCGGGACCCCGTAGTCGGCAAGCAGCGCGAGTCCCTCGAGCTCGCTGAAGGCCCCGCCGGTCGCGAGCCGTGCGAGCCAGCGCTCCCGCAAATCGTCGGCGACGGGCGACGTCCGGGGGAGCGGCGGCAGCGCCCGATGGTCCCGGTGGTCGAAAAGGTGCCGGAACGCGGCAAGTCCGGTCAGCGTGCCCTCGAGCGCCGGGGCACCCGCCGAGTAGATCCGAGCGACGTCCGTGCGATCGATCCCGCCGGCGAAGTTGCTCAGCATCGCCATCGGCTTGTCGGTCTCGGGCCACACGTTCAGGAAGCAGGAGAAGTAGCCCTCCTCGTCGGCGTCGTCGGTCACCAGGTCGACCCCGAAGGCGAGCGCCGCGACGTTCGGGTCCCGCACGAGCGCCCGGAGCGAGCCGGTGATGACCTCGCCGGCGTCGCGCCCGGTGCCCCAGAAGTCGAGCGGGTTGATCGGCAGGAGTCCCTCGTCGAGGAGCGCCACCAGCGTGGAGGTGGCCTCCGGGCCGAGCGTCGCGAGCGGCACGCCCACGGCCGCGGCCGCGTCGACCATCATCGCCCGCTCGCCGCCCGAGTCGTGCGCGGTCGCGAGCGCGCCCGGCCCCGCGCGCCGTCCGGCGACGAACAGCGCCAGCGTGTCGGCCATCTCGTCGAGGGACTCGACGCGGTGCACGCCCTCGGCCTCGAACAGCGCCTCGTACGCGCCGTCCTCGCCCGCGAGCGCGCCGGAGTGCGCCGTCACCATCTCGCGCGTGAAGGCCTCGCGTCCGACCTTGAGGACCACGACCGGCACGTCGCGCTCGTTCGCCGAGCGCATCGCGGCGCGGAAGCCCTGGGGGTCGCGGATCGTCTCGACGAACAGCCCGATCGCCTCCGTGCTCTCCAGGCCGAGCGCGTATGCCATGTAGTCCGACGTCGTGGTCACGAACTCCTGTCCCGAGGACGCCAGCAGGTTGAACCGCAGGTCGCGGTCGTTGTGCATGAAGGCCGCGAACGCAGAGCCCGAGTGGCTCACGAACGTGATGCCGCCCGGCAGCAGCTCCGCCGGCTCCTCCCACCCGGTGGCGCGCAGGCCGCGCTCGACGTTCACGAACCCCATGCAGTTGCCGCCGCAGATCGCCATGCCGGCCTCGCGCGCGACCTGGGCCAGGCGCTCGGTGAGCGGCGGCGTGTCGGGGCTCGGCTCCTCGAACCCGCTCGCGTAGATCACCGCCGAGCCGACCCCTGCGTCGGCGCACGCGCGCAGCGTCGCCTCGAGCTGAGCGTTCGCGAGCGCGATCACCGCGAGGTCGACGGGCTCGGGCACCTCGTCGATCGAGGCGTAGCACGGGTGCCCGAAGAGCTCGTCGTACCGCGGGTTCACGGGGTACACCGGCCCCTCGAACCGACCGAGCGCGACCAGCTCGCGCAGCGTCTCGTGCCCGACCGATCCCTCGCGCCCGCTCGCGCCGATGACCGCGACCGAGCGAGCCTCGAGCATCCGCTCGAGCGCAGATCGGCCGCGCGGGTCCGCCTGCGGTGCCGTCACGCGCCCGAGGCTACTTCCTCTTCGGCAGGGCCCTGTCCTTCACGGCCATGCGGAACGCCTGCCACCCGGGGATGCCGTTCACGCCGCCGCCGCCGTGCGTGGCGCACGAGCCGTGGTACAGCCCCTTGATCGGGGTGCGGAAGTCCGCGTACCCGGGCGCCGGACGCATGTGGAACAGCTGATCCACCGCGAGCTCGCCGTGGAAGATGTTCCCGCCGATCAGGCCGAGCTCCTGCTCCATCTCGTACGGGCCGATGATCTGCCGGTCGATGACGGCGGCCTTGAAATTCGGCGCGAGGTTGTCGTACTCGTCGATCGCCCGATCTGCGTAGGCCTCGAGCTCCTCGGTGTGCGGCTCGGCGCTCCACTCGTGCGGGCACCACTGGCTGTACATCGAGAAGATGTGGATCCCCTCGGGGCACAGCTTCTTGTCGAGCGTCGTCGGGATCACCCCGTCGACGAACGGCCGCGTCGCCGCCTTCTTCTCCATGTGCGCGTCCTGGAACGCGCGCTCCGCGTAGTCGGTCGAGAAGCACAGCTCGACCGAGCCCGTGTGGTGGTCCTGCATCTCCTTGCCGGGGTCGGCCGTGAAGTCGGGCAGCTCCGAGAGCGCCACGTTGATCTTCACGACGCCGGAGCGGCTGCGCCAGCGCTCGATGTCCCAGACGAAGTCGGCCGGCAGGTCGTACCGGTCGATCAGGTCGAGGAACGCGATCTTCGGGTGGATCGCCGAGACCCCCACCGGCGCGCGGAGCTCCTCGCCGTTCTCGAGGGCCACGCCCACGAACCGGCCGTTGCGCACGAGGATCTTCGAGACCTTGGCGTTCGTGCGGATCTCGCAGCCGAACGACTCGGCCGCGCGATGGATCGAGTCCGACACGGCCCCCATGCCGCCCTGCTGGAACCCCCAGGAGCCCAGGTGGCCGTC
>DAIUEM010000247.1:0-3716 GCA_036845105.1 Actinomycetota bacterium
CCCTCCTCTTCGATCCGGCGCATCGCGGTGCGCAGCGTCTCGGGATCGTCGGCCGCGCCGCGGCGGAACAGCTCGGCGTACCCCTGCACGGACGTGAGCGGGGTCCGGAGCTCGTGCGAGGCGTCCGCCACGAAGCGGCGCAGGCGCTCCTCGGATGCCCGACGCTCCGCGAAGGCCCGCTCGATCCGCTCGAGCATCGCGTTGAGGGCGATGCCGAGCCGGCCGACCTCGGTCCGCGGGTCGGCGGGTTCCACCCGGCGCGAGAGGTCTCCGGTGGCGATCGCGCCGGCGGTCTGGCCCATCCGCTCGAGCGGGCGAAGGCCGAGGTGCACCAGCCACGACGCGAGCGCGCCGAGCACCGCGAGCACCACGAGCGTCACGACCACCTCGATGCGGACGAGCCGGCTGAGCGTGTCCGTCACGTCGGTGAGGGGGATCGCGACGACGAGCGTCCCGCCGCCGCTGATCGCGTACGCGCGCACGCGGAAGCGCGTCGGACCTTCCTCGGCCCGTGCCGTGAAGGTCCTCGGTGCGGTCGTCGCGGCGGACGGCGATCCGGGCAGATCCTGGGGGAGGGTGGGTGCCGTCGTCGGGGCCTCCTCGGCGAACGTGAACAGGTGAACGGCCCGGACGGTGCCCCGCTCGTCCAGCGCCGCCGCGTAGGTCCCCGGGGGGAACAACGCCAGGCTCTCGCCCTCGGCGCCGATCCCGACCGGTCGCAGCGGGTCGAGCCGACCGAGCTCGCGGACCGCGATCGGGGTCGCGACGTCGAGTTGCCGATCCACGCGCTCGAGCAGGGTCGAGCGCAGGAGCCGGAACGTGGCGAGGTCGGCGACGAGCAGCCCCACCGCCGCGAGCGTCACCATCGCCACGAGCAGCCGAGCGCGGAGCGACATCGCTCACTCCCTCGGCAGCCGGAGCGAGTACCCCACGCCGCGGACCGTGTGGATCAACCTCGGCTCCTCGACGTCCACCTTGCGCCGCAGGTAGCTCACGTAGGTCTCGACGACGCTCGCGTCGCCGCCGAAGTCGTACCGCCACACGTGGTCGAGGATCTGCGTCTTCGAGACGACCCTCCTCGCGTTGAGCATCAGGTATCGGAGGAGGTTGAACTCGGTCGGCGACAGGTCGATCGGCCGGTCGCCCCGCCAGACCTCGTGCGTGTCCTCGTCCATCTCGAGGTCCGCGAAGACCAGGCGGCTCGAGACCGCCGCCTCGTCACCCGCCCTCCGCAGGATCGCGCGGACGCGCGCGACGAGCTCCTCCAGGCTGAACGGCTTCGTCACATAGTCGTCGGCCCCCATCGTGAGCCCGTGGACCGTGTCTTCGGTCGAGTCGCGTGCGGTGAGGAACAGGATCGGCACACGGAGCCCGTCGGCCGCGAGCCGCCGCTGGACCTCGAACCCGTCCAGGTCCGGGAGCATCACGTCGAGCACCACGATGTGCGGACGGAACGACGTGACCGCCGCGAGCGCGCCCCGGCCGGTGTCGGCCGTCTGGACCCGGAAGCCCTCGTACCGCAGCACGGTCGCGACGAGGTCGGTGATGCTCGGCTCGTCGTCCACCACGAGGACGCGGGCGGCCGGCTCCGTCGGATCCGTCCGGGGGTCGTCCATCGGCCCGACCCTACCGCCCTCGGCGGGGAGGTTCCTTCGGGTTCCCTGTGAGGGACCTGTGACCGGCCCGAGGGTCGCGAGCGCCGGGATCGGGCCCGGATGTGAGAAACCGCCGGGGCCCGAGGGCTCCAGCGGTCTCTCACGGCGCACTCTACGGGCGGCCCCGACCGCCGTCAATCCGAAGGGGTGGTTCTTGTCACACTTCCTCGCGCAGGCGTTCCTACGCGGTGGGGGTCTGGTCCGGCCGTGTGGGCGTCGACCCCGGCGCGGCCGGCGCCCGCCCGCGCATCGAAAGGACGATCAGCACGATCGCGGAGGCCGCAAGGAGCAGACCGACGACGAGCGCTCCGATCCCGATCGGCAGCACCACGTCGGACTTCACGCCGGCGCTCAGCTGGACGTCGATCCCCTGTGAGGCGTCGGCGTTCATCAGGACCACCGTGTAGCTGCCCCCTCCGAGGTCCCACGTGATGCTCTGACGCCCCGCGCCCGTCGTGCTGGCCACCCAGAACGTCTGATCGCCGGGGGGCTCGGGCGCGGCGTCGCCCGGGACCACGCGGTACGTCACGCTGAACGGGTCGCTCTCGACGGCGGTCACGACGCTGTGGGCAACGCCCTGGAGGTAACCGTCGACGTCGTCCGTGCGCGCGATGCCGATGAAGGTCTCGGTGTCGGAGGACGCCTGGATCCGCACCGTGGCGAGGTCCTCCGGGAACCAGTCGTTCGGGGCGCCGAGGTACACGTCCTCGGACACGATCGCGGAGCCGGGGGCGGCGAACGGCTCGGGGTCGAACGCGTAGTACCCCTGAGCGTCCCGCTGGGTCGAGTGCGCCCACATGAGCCACCCTCCGCCGGCAATCAACCCGACGGCGATGAACCCCAGGACGATCCCTCCGATGAGCATCCCGACGCGGACTCGTCTCATACGGCTCCCCCCCTGACTCGACCTCCACCGTACCGGTTCGCGTCCCGATATGCCGACCTCAGCCGCCGTCGGCGGGGTGGCCGACCGGGATCAGGTACAGGGGGGTCTCGCCGGGCTCGAGCGCGAGGACCCGCGCGACCTCTTCGTCGGAGAACGCGCCGATCGGGACGCCGCCCAGCCCGAGCGCCACGGCCTCGAGGAGCACGTTCTGCGCGACGTGGCCGGCCTCGATCTGCACGTACCGCTCGGCGCGCTCGCCGTACTTCGCCTCGGTCCTGGCCGGGACGGCGGCGATGACGACGACGGCGGGAGCGTCCGCGACCGCCGTCTGCCCCAGGGCCGCCTGCGAGAGCTGGGGACGCAGATCGGCGGTCGAGACCGTCCGCGCTCGGTGGCCCTCGGGGAGGTAGTGGAGCAGGCCCTCGGGGGTGGCCGCGTAGACCTCGAGCGGGTACAGCGCGCCGGCCGACGGCGCCGTGCGGCCGCCCCACGACGCCGTGACGCCCTGCGCCGCCCACAGCAGCTGCGAGACTTCCTCGAGCGTGAGCTCCTCCGGCGAGAACTCCCGGACCGAACGCCGGAGGGCGAGCGCCCGCTCGAGCGGCATCTCGCCGTCGGTGCGCGGCGCGGGGAGCTCGATCGCGCCGCTCGACGACGCGACGGCCCTCGAGCGCTCGCCCGACCCGGCCCCCGCGTCGCCGGAGCACGACACGGCGCCGAGACAGGAGACGAGCGCGCCGACGGTCCAGATCGATGGCCGCATGACCGCAGACCCCTGGTAGAGCATGCGCCCCACGCGCCGCGCTCGCCGGGGTCGAACGCCCTGCGCGCGCCCGGACGAGCGGAGTGCCTCAGGCTCCCTTCGGCCCGCGTCGGAAGAGCCGGCGGAAGAAGCTCACGATCGTGGCCCAGATCGCCGACAAGCCGAGCCGGATGCCGCCCACCGGCTTCGCCGCGGCGGGCGCCCGCGGCGCGGGCGCCGGTGTGGCGGCCTCGCCGCCCGCCTCGACGGCCGCCTCCTCGGGCACCTCCGGGGCGCCCTCCGCCGCCATGCTGGCCTGGAGACAGTCGGCGAACTGCTGGGTGAGCTTCTTCGAGATCTCGGGCAGCAGGCCGCGCGAGAGCTGAGCCGCGGCCCCGGTCAGCACGATCTGCGCCTGCATCTTCACGGTCGT
>DAIUEM010000248.1:0-3715 GCA_036845105.1 Actinomycetota bacterium
CCGCGCGATCGAGCGCGGGCGCTCGCAGCTCGGGTCACTCGGCTCGGGCAACCACTTCCTCGAGGTGCAGGTGGTGGAGGAGGTCGGCGACCCGGCGGTCGCGGACGTGCTCGGGCTGTTCGAGGGCCAGGTCTGCGTGATGCCGCATTCGGGCTCGCGCGGGCTCGGGCACCAGGTCTGCACCGACCACGTGAAGGCGATGGACGGGCTCATGCGGCGGCTCGGCATCGAGGTCCCCGACCGGCAGCTGGCGTGCGTCCCGCTCGCGCACGAGGCCGCCGGACGCTACCTGGGAGCGATGAACGCGGCGGCGAACTTCGCGCGCGCGAACCGGCACGTCCTGGCCGACGCCGCGCGCGAGGCGTTCGAGCACGTGTTCGGGCGCTCGGCGGCGGACCTCGGGCTGGCGCTCGTGTACGACGTGGCGCACAACCTCGCGAAGCTCGAGGAGCACCAGGTCGACGGCCGACGACGGCGGCTGTGCGTGCACCGCAAGGGGGCGACGCGCGCCTTCGGGCCGAGCCACCCGCAGGTCCCCGAGCCGTATCGCTCGATCGGGCAGCCGGTCCTCATCCCGGGCAGCATGGGCACGGCCTCGTACGTGCTCGTCGGCACCGACGAGGCGGCCGAGCGGTCCTTCTCCTCGACGTGCCACGGCGCCGGCCGGGCGATGTCGCGGACGGCGGCGAAGAAGGTCATGGCCGGCTCGGACCTGGCGCGCTCGCTCGCGGCCGAGGGCATCGAGCTCGCGCCGGCGCACTGGGGGCTGCTCTCGGAGGAGGCGCCGTACGCGTACAAGGACGTCGCCGAGGTCGTCCGCGCGTGCGAGGGCGCCGGGCTCAGCCGGATCGTGGCGCGGCTGCGACCCGTCGGCGTCGTGAAGGGCTGAACCCCGGGGTCAGCGGGATGCCGCGAGCGCGCGGGCGACCTCGACCTGGCCGGCGATGCGGGCCATCACCCGCTCGAGGAACCGGTCGACGTCCTCCTGCGAGCCGGGGTCGCCCATCGGCTCGACCGGCTCGCCGAACGTGATCGCGAGGGTGGGCCGCCAGGGGCGCCGCCAGTGCAGGCCGGAGCGGGGCCACCGGTCCTGCGTGCCCCAGATGCCGACCGGGATCACCGGCGCGCCGGTCGCGAGCGCGATCCGGGCGACGCCGCGCTTGCCGGGCAGGAGGTCGGTTCCGGCGTTCACCATCCCCTCGGGGAAGATCCCGGCGAGCGCGCCGGTCCGGACGACCTCGACGGCGCTCTCGAGCGCGGCGACGTCCCGCGTACCTCGGTGGACCGGGATCTGCCGGAAGGCCCGGGGCGCCCAGCCGAACCAGCGATGGTGGAAGAACTCGGCGGCGACCAGGAACCGCGTCACCCGCTTGCGGCGCTCGCTGACGATGAGCCCGAGCAGGACCCCGTCGAGCGCGCTCACGTGATTGCCGGCCACGATCGCACGCCCCCGCGACGGCACCCGCGATGCCCCCGCGTCCCGCAGCTGGAAGAGCAGCCGGAAGACGATCCCGACGACCAGCACGGTGAAGCGCCAGAGGAGGCTGCGCTCGTCGGGGGTGGTGTCCACGCGCGGATGCTACCCGACGCGAACGGCCTCGCGGCTGGGGGCTCCGCGCGCCCCGATAGCATGGGCCCGGAAACCATCCGAGGGGCGACGGCATAACAGAGGAGCGGACGAGATGAACGGTGGCGAGGCCCGCCTGGAGGTGCTGAAGGAGCTCGCGGCTCGGCGCTACGACGACTTCGTCGAGGCGCTCGAGGAGGCGGTGAACATCGACAGCGGCTCGTACACGCCGGACGGCGTGAACCGTGTCGCGGACCTGTGCGAGGCCAGGTTCCGCTCCCACGGCTGGTCGGTCCAGCGGATCGCGCACCGGCCGGCGGACGGCGAGCCGCAGCTCGGCGACCTGCTGATCGGACGGCTCGAGGGCGCCGGCGGTCCGCGCGTCCTCGTGATCGGCCACACGGACACGGTCTTCGACCCCGGCACCGCCGCCGAGCGCCCCTTCCGGATCGAGGGCGGGCGCGCGCTCGGCCCCGGGGTCTCGGACATGAAGGGCGGCCTGCTCGCCGGGTTCTTCGCGGTCGAGGTCCTCCAGGAGGCCGGCTTCTCGCGGCTCGGGCGGATCACGTACGTGAACAACCCCGACGAGGAGATCGGCTCGCCCTTCTCCCACGCGCACATCTCCGAGCTGGCGAAGGACGCGGACGTCGCGCTCGTGCTCGAGGGCGCGCGCGAGAACGGCGACGTGGTCTCGGCGCGCAAGGGTGTGAGCGACTACGCGATCGAGATCGTCGGTCGCGCGGCGCACGCGGGCGTCGAGCCCGAGCGCGGCCGCAGCGCGATCCTCGAGGCGGCGCACAAGACCGTGGCGCTCCAGGCGCTGAACGGGCGCTGGCCCGGCGTCACCGTGAACGTCGGCGTCGTGCACGGCGGGACGCGGACGAACGTCGTCCCCGAGCGCTGCACGATCGAGGTCGACGTGCGCTCGCCCGCCGAGGCGAGCCTCCAGGCGGCCGAGGCCGAGGCGGAGCGCATCGCGTGCGAGCACACGGTGCCCGACGTGACGGCCACCCTCCGGCAGGCGGCCGGCCATCGCCCGATGGAGAAGGGCGAGCAGGCGGCGCGGCTCGCGGCGCTCGCGGTGGACGTCGCCCACGAGCTCGGCTTCGAGCTGCGGGACGCCGCGACCGGGGGCGCCTCGGACGCGAACACGACCTCGGCGGCGGGCGTGCCGACCCTCGACGGGCTGGGGCCGGTCGGCGGCGACGACCACGGGCCGAAGGAGTGGATCGACCTCACCAGCGTGGTCCCTCGCGTCTCGCTCCTCGCGGGGCTAGTGTCCAGGCTCGAGAGCCTCTGAGCCACCCGACCGATGGGAGCCTTCCCGTGGACATCTCCACCGTCGCCTTCGACAAGCCCGAGGACCTGAACGTCATCCTCGGCCAGTCGCATTTCATCAAGACCGTGGAGGACCTGCACGAGGCGCTCGTCGGGTCCGCCCCCGGTCTCCGGTTCGGCCTCGCGTTCTGCGAGGCGAGCGGCCCGTGCCTGATCCGCTGGAGCGGGAACGACCAGGAGCTGATCGACATCGCCGTCCGCAACGCGGAGGCGATCGGCGCCGGGCACTCGTTCGTGATCGCGCTCCGCGAGGGGTTCCCGATCAACGTCCTGAACGCCGTGAAGGCCGTGCCCGAGGTCTGCCGCATCTTCTGCGCGACCGCGAACCCGCTCGAGGTCGTGGTCGGCCAGAGCGAGCTCGGGCGCGCGATCCTCGGCGTCGTGGACGGGCGATCGCCCCTCGGCGTCGAGACCGAGGACGACGTGACGGAGCGCATGGAGATGCTCCGCCGCTTCGGCTACAAGCTGTGAGCCCGCGATGGACCGGGTCCGCGCGGCGTCGCCGCGTCACTCCCGCGTCGTGATCTTCGAGGCGCGCGTATAGGCGCCCGGCGTCCGGCCGGCCTCGGCCGCGAGCTTCCAGGCGAGCAGCTGGACCGGCACGATCGCGACCGCCGAGACGAGCGCCCGATCCAGGTAGCCGGTGGCGACCGCGTGCGTCCCCTTCGGCTGCTCGCCGTCGGGCGAGATGACGAGCACCGAGGCTCCCGCCTGCACGAGGTCCGCGGCGAGCGCGAGGTCCAGGCGCCGGGTCTCGGGCTCGGTGGCGATGACGATCGCGGACATCTCCGGCCCTGCGAGCTCGAGTGG
>DAIUEM010000249.1:0-3705 GCA_036845105.1 Actinomycetota bacterium
CCTTGGCCCGGTCGATCACGATGCCGTCGTCCAGACCGGCCTCGGAGGGCAGGGACCCCTCGTCCAGGTCGACCGGGAACCGGGCGATGCCGCGGCGGATCCGCCAGGTCTCGACCGCGGACGGGCTCACCGGCTCGAGCCCCGCGCCGGCGCCCGTCCGGAAGCGCCAGACCTCGACGCCGGGGACGGCGACGAGGCCGTGGGTCGGCGGCTCGCGCAGGACGACGTCGCTCGACAGGACGTAGGGCGCGAGCAGCCCGTCGATCGGTGCGGGCTGGTCGAGCGCCTGCAGCAGGACGAACGCGTCGGCCTCGCGCACGACATGGAGGTCGGCGCGGATGTGCCCCGTTGGCCCGAGCAGCAGCGACCGGACCGCGTCCCCCGGGACGAGCGCCTCGACGTCCGCCGTCACCAGGTCCTGGAGCCAGCTGGAGGCGTCGTGGCCCTCGACCTCGACCGCGCGGAACCCGTCCAGGGGCAGGTACGCCCGCCCCTCGTCGAGGGCGCCGATCGCTCGCTCCAGCTCATCGCGATGCACGTCTGCGAGGATAGGCGCTCGTGGAGGTTCCGCGGACGCTCCTGGTCACGAACGACTACCCGCCGCGGGTCGGCGGGATCCAGCGGACCCTCGAGGCGCTCGTCCGTCGGTTACCGCCGGAGCGCGTCACGGTCCTGTGTCCCGGGTGGGACGGGGCGGAGGCCTTCGACGCGGCGGCGCCGTACCGGGTGCTCCGACAGCCCGAGCGTTTCCTGTGGCCGACGCCGGATGTGGCCGCGCGCGTCGCCGAGGCCGCGCGCTCCTGCGACGCGGAGGTCGTGCTGTTCGGCGCGACGTACCCGCTCGGGCTCGTCGGTCCCAAGCTCGCGCGCCGCGGGCTGCCGTACCTCTCGGCCGCGCACGGCTTCGAGTACTGGCTGTCGATCGCACCCGGCGCCCACAGCCTGATGCGGCGGGCCACGGCGCTCGCGTCGCGTGTCCCGGTGATGTGCAGCGCGTTCGTTGCGAGGGTCGTCCGGACCGCCGTCCCCGCGCCGGTCCCCGTCTCCGTGATGTACCCGGGCGCCGACACCGAGGCCTTCCGCCCGGACCTGCCGGTGGATGACCTGCGCGAGCGACACGGTCTGGGGGGCCGACCGCTGATCGTGTGCGTCAGCCGCCTGGTCGCCCGCAAGGGCCAGGACGTGCTGATCCGCGGGCTCGCCACCGTCCGCCGACGCGTCCCGGACGCCACGCTCGTGGTCGTGGGCGACGGCCCGTCCCGTGGGGCGCTCGAGGACCTGGCGGCAGAGGCCGCGCCGGCCGGCTCGGTGCTGTTCACGGGCCAGGTGTCCGAGCAGGACCTCCCGCGCTACTACCGGCT
The DNA here is from genome assembly GCA_036845105.1 of Actinomycetota bacterium. Lineage (GTDB taxonomy): Bacteria > Actinomycetota > UBA4738 > UBA4738 > HRBIN12 > HRBIN12. Next base: position 1,362 of record DAIUEM010000249.1, read on the forward strand.
CGGGGACGTGTTCGCGATGCCCTGCCGGAACCGCCTCGGCGGCTTCGAGGTCGAGGGCTGGGGGAACGTGTTCATCGAGGCCGCCGCGTGCGGGCGACCGGTCGTGGTCGGGGACTCGGGCGGGGCGCGCGAGGCGCTCGTGGACGGCGAGACCGGCATCCTGGTCGATGGGACGCGCGTCGAGGAGGTGGCGGCCGCCGTCGCGGACCTGCTCGCCGATCCGTCCCGCGCCGAGGCGATGGGCCGCGCCGGCCGCGAGCGCGTCGAACGCCACTACACGTGGCCGCGCGCCGCCGCCGAGCTCGCCGGGTGGCTCCGCGGCGCGGTCCGCTGACGCGGCCGGTGCCGTCGTCGCGAGGCGTCTTCCCCGGTCCCGGCCCGGCCGCCGGGTACGCTCCGGGGACGTGAGCCAGACCGAACGCCGCTGTCCGAGCTGCGGGGCGCTCGTCGCCCCCGATGCCGAGTGGTGCGGTCAATGCCTGCGCCCGCTCGAGCCGACCCCGGCCTCCGAGCCGGCACCCGTGCGGGCCGCCCCGGGGCCGGTCGGGGAGCGCGAGGGCCGGCCGACGTGGGCCTGTCCGGCCTGCGAGCACGAGAACCCGATCGCCCTCGACGGGTGCGAGGCCTGCGGCACGCCCTTCGCCCGCCTGTTCGCCGAGCCCGAGCCGCGGGTCGAGATCGATCCCGCGTCCGCGCTGCGATGGTCGCTCCTGCTGCCGGGTCTCGGGCACTGGAAGGCGGGGCACCGCCTGGACGGGGTGGCCCGGATCGTCCTGTTCGTCTGGACCTTCGGCACCGTCGTGGTCCTCCTCGCGACGCGCTCGGGGGGCATCGGCACGGCCGGGGCGCTGCTCGCCCTGTACGCGGTCTCGGCGATCGCGCTCTACGTCGTCTCCGCCGTCGACGCCCGGCGGATCGCCTCGGACCAGGACCCGATCGTCTCCTCGCGCGCGATGCTGTGGGCGTCCGTCGTGCTCGTCGTCCTGTCCGTGCTGATCGCGACCGTGCTGTCATTGCCGGCCCTGCGCGGCGGGTAGCATCGGGGAGATGGCAGAGCAGACCGAGGGCTCGATCCTCATCGACGCCACCGCCGCCGAGGTGATGGACGTCCTCACCGACTACGAGGCCTACCCGGAGTGGGCGGACGTGAAGAGCGCTCGCGTGGTCGAGCGCGGGGAGGGCGGGCTCGCGACGAAGGTGGCCTTCGAGATTGACGTGCCGGTGCTCGGCCGAGCCGAGTACACGCTGGCGTACCGGTACGCGCCGGCCGACGCGGGGATGTCGTGGGTCTCGACCGAGGCCCGGGGCTCGGTCACGAACATCACCGGCGAGTACCTGCTCGACGAGGTCGACGGTCAGACGACGGTCACGTACCGGCTGGCGGTCGAGCTCGGCGTCCTGCTGCCCGGGTTCGTCCGCACGCAGGGCGCCAAGCGCGTGATCGACAACGCGCTGGAGGGCCTGAAGCGCCGCGTGGAGCTCGGCTGAGCTCCGGGGCGGCATCGCTCGCGCGAGGGACGGGTAGGCTAGGCCCGGATGCGGGTGCTGCTGTTCACCGGGAAGGGTGGCGTCGGCAAGACGACCGTCGCCGCTGCCACCGCGGTGAGGGCCGCGGGGGCCGGACACCGGACCCTCGTGATGAGCACCGACCCCGCGCACTCGCTCGGCGATTCCTTCGACACGGAGATCGGCGATCGTCCGACGCAGGTCGCGCCGAACCTGTGGGCAGAGCAGATCGACGCGCAGTCGCGTCTGGAGGCGAACTGGCGCGAGATCCAGGAGTACATGATCCAGCTGATGAACTGGGCGGGGGTCGAGACGATCCAGGCCGAGGAGCTCTCGGTGATCCCCGGTCTCGACGAGGTCTTCTCGCTCATCGACGTGAAGACGCACGTCGAGGAGGGACGCTGGGACCTGCTCGTGGTGGACTGCGCGCCGACCGCCGAGACGCTTCGCCTCCTCTCGCTGCCGGAGGTCCTGTCCTGGTACATCGAGCGGATCTTCCCGATCCAGCGCCGGGTCGTGAAGGGTGTCCGCCCGGTCGTGACGAGGATGACCACCATGCCGATCGCCGGGGACCGGTTCTTCGCCGCGTTCGAGCGGCTGCACCGCAACCTGGACGCGGTCCGGCAGATCCTGACGGACGAGAAGACCTCCTCCGTCCGGTTGGTCGTCAACCTCGAGAAGATGGTCGTCGCCGAGGCGCGCCGCACGTACACGTACCTCGGCTTGTTCAGCTACCGGGTGGACGCGGTCGTCGTGAACCGCATCATCCCGGACGACGTGACGGACCCGTACTTCGGCAAGTGGAAGGACATCCAGGCCGAGCACCTCCGGACCGTCC
>DAIUEM010000250.1:0-3620 GCA_036845105.1 Actinomycetota bacterium
TGGTCGGCTGTGCGATCGGGACCGATACCGGCCACCCGCTCGGTCAGGTGACCGAGGTGATCCACACGGCGGCCAACGACGTGTGGGTCGCGGTGGACGCGGCGGGCACCGAGACCCTCGTGCCCGTGCTGAGGGACCTGCTGGTCTCGGTCGACGTGGGTCAGCGGGTGATCGTCGTCCGCGAGGTCCCGGGGCTCACGGCACCGGAGCCACCCGACCGATAGGGTTGTCCGGCCGCGGTTGCTAGCCTTCGCTCGTGCGCATCGACATCCTCACGATCTTCCCGAGCATCATCGAGGGCCCGCTCGGCGAGAGCCTGCTCGGCAGGGCCGTGGCCGACGGGGTCCTCGAGGTCCGGGTACACGACATCCGGGACCACACGACCGACCGGCACCGGCAGGTCGACGACGAGTCGTACGGTGGGGGACCCGGCATGGTCATGAAGGCCGGCCCGATCTTCGCGGCCGTCGACGCGCTGGGGGAAGGCGCCAAGCGCGTGCTCCTGCTCTCGCCGGCCGGACGGCGGCTCGATCAGGCGCTCGTGCGCGAGCTGGCCGCCGAGCCCTGGCTGGTCCTGCTCTGTGGCCGGTACGAGGGCGTGGACGAGCGCGTCGTCGAGGGCCTGCCCGCCGAGGAGGTTTCGATCGGCGACTACGTCCTTTCGGGCGGTGAGATCCCGGCTCTCGTCGTGCTCGAGGCCGTGACGCGCCTGGTGCCGGGCGTGATCGGCCGGGAGTCGTCGCACGAGCGGGACTCCTTCGGCACGGAAGGCTTGCTCGACCACCCCCATTACACGCGCCCTGCCGAGTTCCGCGGTATGCGGGTGCCGGACGTCCTCCTGTCCGGCAACCACGCCGAGATCGAGCGCTGGAGACGCGGCGCTGCCCTCGAGAAGACGCGCCGCAACCGGCCCGACCTGCTGGAAGGCGGGGTGCCGAACGACTAGCGGCGCCCGCCGTCTGCTATCGTTCCTCGTCCCGCCATGAAGAACACCGACCTCATCGACAAGGCGTACCTCCGCTCGGACATCCCCGACTTCCGGCCCGGCGACACCGTCAAGGTGCACGTGCGGGTCGTCGAGGCGGGCCGGGAACGCGTCCAGGTGTTCCAGGGCGTGGTGATCCGGCGGCATGGCGGCGGCCTGCAGGAGACGTTCACGGTGCGAAAGATCTCGTTCGGGGTCGGAGTGGAGCGCACCTTCCCCGTGCACTCGCCCTCGATCGCGAGGCTCGAGATCGTCTCCCGCGGCAAGGTCCGGCGCGCCAAGCTCTACTACCTGCGGGAGCTGCGCGGCAAGAAGGCTCGCATCCGCGAGCGACGGACCCCCGGCGAGGACCTCGCGGCCGTCAACGCCGCCGCTCTGGCGGCGGGCCTCGAGGCCGAAGAGCCGGAGGACGCCCAGGAGCCCGAGGTCGAGGGCGAGGAGCTCGAGACGACCTCCGACACCACGGACGAGGCCGCCGAGCCGGGGTCCGAGATCGCTCCCGAGCCGATCGCGGCCGAGGACGCCGGCGAGGCCGACGCCTCCACCGACGACGCGTAGGGACACGACGGTGGAACGACCGGCCGGCTCCGACGAGCCGGCTGAGACGACGCCCCCCGGGTCGGCCGTGCCGACCGAGGCTGCAGATCCCGCCTCCATCCCCACCGAGACCACGAGCGCCCCGGTCGCGGTCGCGCCCGACGCTCCCGCACCCGCGGCGCCGCGGAGCGGTGCATCTCCCCCGGCAGCGCGCGATGGGTTCGTCGCGGGTCGCAAGGGCGGCGACCGGGAGGCCGAGCGCCACAGCCTGGGCGCCTTCCTCCGAGAGCTCCCGGTCCTCGTCCTGATCGCATTCGCCCTCGCGATCGTGCTGAAGACCGTCATCGTCCAGGCCTTCTACATCCCCTCCGGTTCGATGGAGCCAACCCTGGAGCCCGGCGACCGGGTTCTCGTGGTCAAGGCGTTCGACACGCAGGAGCGCGGCGACATCATCGTCTTCGAGAACCCGAAGCCGGGCAGGCAGCCCGACCGTGGGATCGTCGGCGGGTTCCTGCACTGGCTCTCGGAGGGGCTCGGGTTCGCCCGGCCGGCCGACGAGGACTTCATCAAGCGTGTGATCGGTCTGCCGGGCGAGACGGTCGAGCTGCGCGACGGCACGGTCTACGTGAACGGCCTGGCCGTCGAGGAACCGTACCTGAAGGGCCCGCCCGATACCCGGGACTTCGGTCCTGTCAAGGTGCCGAAGGACAAGCTGTTCGTCTTGGGCGACAACCGGCTGAACTCCAACGACTCGAGGTACGGGCTCGGGTTCGTGCCCAGGGATAAGGTGGTGGGGGAGGCGTTCGTCGTGATCTGGCCGCCGTCGCGGATCGGGTGGTTGAGCTAGCGGTCGACCTCGGGCGCTACGAGCGCGGGCTCCGGGAGCAGGGCTTCCGCCATGTCGCCGGCGTCGACGAGGCCGGCAGGGGAGCGCTGGCGGGACCGCTGGTGGCGGCCGCGGTGATCCTGCCCGAGGACTTCGACCTCGAAGGCATCGCGGACTCGAAGGTCCTCACGGCGGGTGCGCGTGAGGAGGCCTACGCGCGGATCGCCCGAGACGCGGTCGCCTGGTCGGTGTGCCGTTGCATGTCGACGCGGATCGACCGCCGTGGTCTGCACAAGACGAACCTGTGGTTGCTCCGCCGCTGCGTCACGACGCTCGCCGTCGAGCCCGACTACGTCCTGACCGACGGGTTCGCGGTGCATCGGCTGCCGATGCCCAACCTGTCGATCAAGAAGGGGGACGCGGTGACGGCCTCGGTCGCGGCGGCCTCGATCGTCGCGAAGGTGACGCGCGACCGCATGATGGACCGATACCATCGACGTTTCCCGGCGTACGGGTTCGACCGCAACCGAGGGTACGGGACGAAGGAGCATCGCGACGCCATCCGGGCGCACGGACCGTCGCCGATCCATCGCTTCTCGTTCAAGGGTCTGAGCTCCGGGTTCTACGACGGCGAGGGGGACGGATGAACCACGAGGACGACATCGAGCGCTTCGAGGAGGAGCGGGAGCTGGAGCTCTACCGCGAATACCGCGACGTCCTCCCGATGTTCGCCTACGTGGTCGAGACCGAGCGCCGCTTCTACCTGGCGAACGAGGTGCAGATCCACGAACGTGGTGGCGGATGGGTCGAGGTCGAGCTCGGCGACGCGTGGGTGTGGGACATGTTCCGTCCCGCCAGGTTCGTGTCGAGCGTCCGAGTCATGACGCGCCGCGACGTCAACGTCGAGGAGCTCCGCCGCGAGGAGATGCAGGTCCCCGAGTAGTGTCGGAGGGTCGGGTTACCGTCACGAGCATGGGTCGACCGGCTCGGACGGATGGGCGTCTCGCGCTCGGGGCTGCCGGTGAGGACGCGACGGCTGAGGCGTACCTGCGGCGGGGGTTCCGCGTGGTGGCTCGCAACTGGCGATGCCCCCTCGGCGAGCTCGACCTGGTGCTGGAGCGTCAGGGGCTCCTGGTCTTCTGCGAGGTGAAGACGCGCACCGGCTCGGCGTTCGGCGGCGGGTACGAGGCCGTCACGTGGTCGAAGCGACGGACGCTCCGGCGGCTCGCGGAGGCGTTCATGGCGACCGAACGACCGGATCAGGCGGCCGTC
>DAIUEM010000251.1:0-3570 GCA_036845105.1 Actinomycetota bacterium
CGTCTACGCGGAGGAGGCCCTGGCGCTCGCGATGGCGAAGGCGACCGGGCGGCCGGTGAAGTGGATCGAGGACCGGCAGGAGAACTACGTCGCGACGATCCACGGCCGCGGCGTGATCCACGACTGCACGCTCGCCGGCACCGAGGACGGCCAGATCCTCGGTCTGAAGTTCGTCGAGATCGCCGACCTCGGCGCGTACTACCAGCTGCTCACCCCCGGCATCCCAGAGCTCGGCGGCTGGGTGTACATGGGGCCGTACGATCCGCAGGCGTACTGGTACGAGTTCAGCGGCGTCCTGACGAACGCGACGCCGACCGACGCCTACCGCGGCGCCGGCCGCCCGGAGGCCACGTACGTCCTCGAGCGGCTCGTCGACGCCTTCGCGCGGCGGATCGGGATGGATCCGGCAGAGGTCCGCAGGAAGAACCTCGTGCCGAGGTTCACCGAGGCGCGCCCCGCGATCAGCGGGCTGAGCGTGGACTCGGGGGACTACCACGCGACGTTCGACCGGGCGCTCGAGATGGTGGGGTACGAGGACCTCCGCCGCGAGCAGGCCGAGCGCCGCGACCGCGGCGACGTGAAGCAGCTCGGCATCGGGCTGTGCACCTACATCGAGATGTGCGGCCTCGCGCCCTCGAACATCCTCGGCGCGCTGCGCTACGCGGCCGGCGGATGGGACGCGTGCACCGTGCAGTGCCTCCCCGGCGGCGAGGTCGTCCTGAAGATCGGCACGTCGCCGCACGGTCAGGGGCATGCCACCACGTGGGCGCAGATCGCGGCCGACGCGCTCGGCGTGACGCCCGACGACGTGCGCGTGCTCCACGGCGACACCGCCGTGGCGCCGCTCGGGATGGACACGTACGGCTCGAGGAGCGTCTCGGTCGGGGCGACCGCGCTGCATCTCGCGCTCGAGAAGATCAAGGAGAAGGCGCGCACCCTGGCCGCGCACGAGCTCGAGGTGGCCGAGGACGACCTCGAGTTCGCCAACGGCACGTACACGGTGAAGGGGGCGCCGGACAAGGCCCGCACGATCGCCGACCTCGCGGCGAGCGCGTGGCACGCCCACGCGATCCCCGAGGGGTTCGAGCCGAACCTCGAGGCGACCGCGGTGTTCGACCCGCCGAACTTCACGTGGCCGGGCGGCGCGCACATCTGCGTGAGCGAGGTCGACACCGAGACCGGCGCCGTCGAGATCCTCCGCTACGTCGCGGTCGACGACTGCGGCACCGTGATCAACCCGATGATCGTCGAGGGGCAGCTCCACGGCGGCATCGCCCAGGGGATCGCCGAGGCGCTGTACGAGGAGGCGATCTACGACGACCACGGGAACCTCGTCACGTCCCTGATGACCCAGTACCTCGTTCCCGGCGCGACCGAGATCCCCGCGATGGAGCTCGACCGCACCGAGACGCCGAGCACGACGAACCCGCTCGGCGTGAAGGGGATCGGCGAGGCGGGGACGATCGCGGCTCCGCCGGCGGTCGTGAACTCGGTCGTGGATGCGCTCGCACACCTGGGCGTGACCGACGTGGGCAAGCCGGCGACGCCGGAGCGCGTGTGGAGCGCCATCCGCCGAGCGGAAGGAGGTGCGGCGTGATCCCCGCCCCGTTCGAGTACGAGCGCGTCGAGTTCGTCGACCACGCGCTCCAGCTGCTCAGCGACGACCCGGAGGCGAAGCTCCTCGCGGGCGGCCACTCGCTCCTGCCGCTCATGCGGCTGCGGCTCGCGCGCCCGTCGATGCTCGTCGATATCACCCGCATCACGGACCTCGCGTACGTCCGCGAGGAGGGCGACCAGATCGCGATCGGCGCGCTCACTCGGCACCACGACCTCGCGAACAGCGAGCTGCTGCAGGAGGCGTGCCCGATCGTCGCCTACGCGGCGAGCGGGATCGGCGACCCGCAGGTCCGGCACGTCGGGACGATCGGCGGCTCGTGCGCACACGCGGACCCCGCCTCGGACCTGGCGGCCGTCCTCGTGGCCCTCGGCGCGGACCTCGTCACCCGAGGCCTGGACGGCGCGAGCAGGACCGTGCCGGCGGCCGCGTTCTTCCGCGGGCTGTTCGAGCCCGACCTGCTCCACACCGAGATCCTCACCGAGATCCGCGTCCCGAAGACCGGCTCGCGCGGCTGGAGCTACCTCAAGTTTCACCGGCGCGCGATGGACTGGGCGCTCGTCGGCGTGGCCGCGCTCGCCCCGAACCGGCACGGAGCCGCGGTCGCGCTGACGAACATGGCCGACCGGCCGATCCGAGCCGCGGGCGTCGAGGAGGCGCTCGCGGGCGGCGCCGACCCCGCCACGGCCGCCGAGCGCGCCGCCGAGGGCACGAGCCCGCCGTCGGACGCGTTCGCGAGCGCCGGGTACCGGCAGGAGCTCGTGAAGGTCCTCACGCGCCGCGCCCTCGAGGAGGCGATGTCCCGCTAGGCGCGTGCTCCGCCCGGTCCGGGCCCGTGGGCCCCGAGCGGGACCTTTGACGGTCCGGGCGGAACCTGCCTAGATGAGGTTGTGCTGGAACAGGCTGCCGAGCGGTCGAGGCGATTCGACTTCGGGACGTGGTTCGACGACCACGGCGTCACGATCATCGCGACGCTGCTCGTGGCGGTCGTCGCCTCGATCGTCGTGCAGATCCTCGTCCGCCGCTTCAGGCGCAGGCTCGAGGGCAGCCCGAGCGTCACGCAGGAGCTGAACCTCCAGCGCATCGCCACGCTGACGGGCGCGCTGTCCACGACGGGCGTCGTCGCGATCTGGACGGTCGCGGTCCTCGTGATCCTGGGGAACCTGAACGTGAGCCTCGGGCCGCTGCTCGCGAGCGCCGGGGTGGCGGGGATCGCGCTCGGGTTCGGGGCGCAGACGATCGTCCGCGACACGCTCTCGGGCTTCTTCATCCTGCTCGAGAACCAGTTCGGCGTCGGCGACGTGGTCGAGCTCCAGACGACGGCGAACCCGGTCGGCGGCAAGGTCGAGGGTCTCAGCCTTCGCGTCACGACGCTCCGAGCCTTCGACGGCACGCTCCACTTGGTCCCGAACGGCAACATCCAGCTCGTCAGCAACAAGTCGCGCGGGTGGGCGCGCGCGATCGTCGACGTCCGCGTCGGGTACGGCGAGGACGTGGACCGGGTCCGCGGCGTCCTCGACGAGCTGTTCGAGGAGGTCCGGCTCGATCCCAGCTTGAGCGACTGGATCCGAGAGGGGCCGAGCGTGCTCGGCATCGAGACCCTGTCGGAGTACGCGCAGGTCGTGCGGGTGGTGGCGGACACGCGTCCGTCCAAACGATGGGACACCGAGCGCGCGCTCCGGGAGCGGATCGCCCGGCGGCTGGACGCCGAGGGCATCCGCGTCCCGATCCCGCCCGTCGGGCCGCAGCCCGGCCAGCCCCGCGCGTGAGGCGGCCACGCGGGAGCGCGCCTCCCGGTACCCTTGGACGACCATGAACCGCCTGCCGTTCGCGTCGGTCGAGGAGCTCCAGCGCGCGTTGGAGGAGGATCGCTACCTGGCGGACCGCGGCCTGGCGACGGCGATCTACCTGGCGGTCTCGCTCGACAAGCCGCTGTTGCTCGAGGGGGAGGCCGG
>DAIUEM010000252.1:0-3545 GCA_036845105.1 Actinomycetota bacterium
GATCAGCCTCGGGGAGGGCGTCGACGCCCAGGAGCCGGACGTCGCTCCGTTCATCGAGGATCAGCAGCTCTGGCCGTACACGGCGGGTCAGGGCTTCGTCACGGCCCTGTCGAACGACGGCGGGGTCGACCGGATCGACGAGGCGTTCCGCGATCTGCCGATCTCGACCGAGCAGATCCTGCACCCCGAGCGTTACCCGAACGACGTGCCCACGCCCGTCGACGTGGCGGACCTGGCCCCGGCGCTCGGCGCCGGGTGGAAGGACCTCGACGTGCAGGAGGTCGGGGAGGGATGGTTGCTGCTCGCCCTCGGCCTGCGGGTGGAGGGCGAAGCCGCCGAGGCGGCCGCCGCCGGCTGGGACGGCGGCGTCTACCGGGCGTGGACCGACGGCCGGGAGGTCGCGGTCGTGCTCTCGACCGTGTGGGACTCGGCGGAGGACGCGACCGCGTTCGCGAGCGCGATGCGGGACTGGGTCGCGGCCTCCCCCGACGGCCAGGCCGCCGAGGTCCTCCCGGCGGATGGCTCGAGCGTGCAGGTGCTGTTCGCGAGCGACGCGTCCACCCTCGACGCGCTCCGCGCATCGGCCACGTGAGCCGCTCGCGACCGCCGCGCTCGCCCTAGCCAGGTCACCCGCTCAGGGACCTACGGCCCGGCCGGCCCGGGCTGCTCGACTCCCCCCGCCCCGGAACCGCCCTGCGACGCTCGGGGACATGAGGCAGACGCTCGATGCGCTCCCCAGGTCGCCGGATCCGATGATCCCGGGGATGGGGCTGCTGATGGTGAGCAAGGACCTCCGAGCGCTGGAGCAGGTCGAGGCCGCCGCACCCGTGCGCAAGCCCGGGCGCATGCGTCGCGCGCTCCGGAGCCGCTCGTTCGCGTGGGCGGTCGCGCTGCTCGTCGCGGTCTCGGCCGCCGGGGTCGCCGCCGTCGCCATCACCGGGGCGAGGGACGAGGCCGACCGGCTCCAGAGCGAGCTCGCGGCGCTCGAGGCGGCGGGCTCCGAGGCGGGCGGGATGCTCGCCGCCGCCGAGGCCGCGAACGCGGACCTGCGCGCGACGGTCGCGAGGCTCGAGGCGCGGATCGCCAAGCTCGAGGAGGCGAAGGTGAGGACGGTCGTGGAGACCGAGACCGTGACCGAGACCGTGACCGAGTACGTGCCGAACGGCCGCCGCATCGCGGTCGAGGTCACCGGGTTCGAGGGGCTGGTCGAGGTCTACGACGTGCGGCTGACCCACTCGTACGGGTACAGCGACCTGATCGGCATCGCCGAGAACACGAGCGGCGAGGTCATCTCCTACGCGCAGCTCGGGTGCTCGTTCCTGGACGCCAAGGGCGGCCTGCTCGCCTCGGGGATGGACAACAAGCAGGACTGGCGGCCCGGCCAGAGCTGGGGGTTCGTGTGCAGCGCAGACGTCAACGCGACCGGAGGCATCCTGCGCGTCGACGAGATGAGCTAGGCGCGCGCCGCCGCTCTCGCGTCGCGCTCCCGGTGGCGCTCGCCGTCGTGCTCGTCGTCGCGGGCTCGGTCGCCGGGGCGGCCGCCCTGGGCCCCGACCCTCGGCTGGCCGCGTCGGAGGCCGCCCTCGAGGAGCTCGGTTCCGAGATCGACCTCGTGGGCGCAGAGCTCGACGCGCTCGTCGAGCGTGTCACGGGGGTCGACGCCGCCCTGTCCGAGCTCCGCGACGTCCTGGCCGCCGCCGATGCCCAGCTCTTCGAGCGCCGCCGAGCGCTCGAGCACCGCGCCGCGCGCTCGACCGAGGTCGTGACGACCGATCCTGTGGCGCCGTCCCCGACCTCGCTCGCGGAGCTCCGCGAGCCGCTGCGCGTCGTCAGCCGGGCGATCCGCGCGAACGACGCGCTCGCGACCGAGCTGCTCGACCAGCAGGCCGATGTACGTCGGCGCGCGGCCCAGATCCGCGACCTCCTCGCGGGGCTGCGACAGGCGATGTTCCAGCTCGAGACGGAGCAGCGTCTCGCGCGTACGGAGCTGACCGAGGCGATCCGCTCGGCCGCCACGATCGCAGACGTGACGCCGGATCCGACGCTCCAGGCCGAGGCCGCCGACGTTCTCGCCCGGGCACGAGAGCACCTGCACCGCATCGACCTCGCGCGTGACGAGCTGCGCATGCGTGAGGCCGAGGTCCGTCGAGAGTCGCTCCAGGTCCAGGGGCGACTCGACCTGCTCGAGGCCGGGATGCGCGAGGCCCGCACCACGACGAAGGACCTGTACGCCGAGATGGAGGTCGCCGAGACGCTGGTCGGCTCGCTGCTCGAGGGGTGGCCGCTCGCCGATCCGAACATCGCGGCGGACGGCGTGCTCCGCGTCTGTCCGGTCGACGAGCCGAGGGCGTACTCGGACAACTGGCACGCGCCGCGCTGGGGGGGCGGCTTCCACCTCCACCAGGGGATCGACATCTTCGCGCCCCCGGGCACGCCGATCCGGGCCCCCTTCGACGGGACCGCCGTGAGCGCCGACAACTGGCTCGGGGGGATCGCCGTGAAGGTCTACGGCGAGGCCGGCTACGTCTACAACGCGCACCTGTCCGAGCGCGGACGGCTCGGGCGCGTGGAGGCGGGGGACATCATCGGGTACGTCGGCAGCACGGGGAACGCCTCCGGGCCGCACGACCACTTCGAGTACCACCCCGGGAACGGCGACGCCGTCAACCCGTACCTGTTCCTGAACGCCGTCTGCTGAGGCGAGCTGCCGTCCCGCGGCCCTAGACTCGCCTCAGTGGACGTCGCGCCGAAGCTCGTCGCCGATCGCATCACGGTGCGGTTCGACGAAACCCTGGCGGTGCGGGACGCTTCGCTCGAGATCCGCGACGGCGAGTTCGTCTCGATCGTGGGCCCGTCGGGGTGCGGGAAGAGCACGCTCTTCAACGTGGTCTCGGGGCTGCTGGCACCCACGAGCGGGCGCGTGCTGATCGACGGGCGCGAGGTCACGGGCTCGACGGGCCACGTCGGCTACATGCTCCAGAAGGACCTGCTCGTCCCGTGGCGGACCGTGGTGGGGAACATCGTCCTCGGCGCGGCGCTCACGCGCGGCGCGACCGAGCGCGACGAGGCCGAGGCCCGCGCGCTCGCGGAGCGCTACGGGCTGACGGGGTTCCTCGACCACTACCCGCACGCGCTCTCGGGCGGGATGCGCCAGCGGGTGGCGCTGATGCGGACGCTCGCCGTGCACCGCGACGTGCTGCTGCTCGACGAGCCGTTCGGCGCGCTGGACTCGCAGACCCGCCTGTCGATGCAGCAGTGGCTGCTCGAGGTCTGGGACGAGCTCGACCGGACCGTGCTGTTCGTGACGCACGACGTCGACGAGGCGATCTTCGTCTCCGACCGCGTGCTCGTGATGTCGCCGCGCCCGGGACGGGTGGCCGCCGAGGTCGACGTCCCGCTCGAGCGCCCCCGGCACCTGGAGATGCTCACCGCGCCGGCGTTCATGGAGCGGAAGCGGCGGATCCTCGGGTTGCTCTACGGGCAGGGGGCGGCGTGAGCTGGCGACGCGCGCTCTGGCTCGCGACGCCGGTGCTGGCCATCCTCGG
>DAIUEM010000253.1:0-3514 GCA_036845105.1 Actinomycetota bacterium
CCTCCGTGAGCCCACGCACCGCCCGGACGTGGCGGTCGATCCTCGCGATCGTCGCAGGTTGCGTGAAAGAGCAATCTTGCACATGTGACTTGCAGATGCGACACTGACGTACGTCCGAGCTGCAAAGCTCGGCGAGACGGCGGCGCGACGCGGGCACGCGCCGCCGTCGCCTATCTGGGGTCGTTCCGGCGGGTGTTACCCTTTCCGCGCGGGCGCGTAGCTCAGTGGGAGAGCGCTTGCTTCACACGCAAGAGGTCGCAGGTTCAAAACCTGCCGCGCCCACCGCCTCCAGAACCCGGGATGGCCCATTCGGGCTGGACCGGGATGCGCATCGGATTTCCCCCTTCACCCGGCCGCCCGCCGCGCCGATGGTGTACACGTGCGAGCCTGTGGGCGCGCGCAACGGTGTCGAGGAGGTTGCGGTGTCCGATCGACTGAGGCAGAGCCTGATGTCCAGCAGGTCCGAGATCGAGGCGGGCCTGGCCGAGGCCGGGGCCGAGCTCGCGCGCGTCCGTCAGCGGGCCGCGGAGCTCGAGGAGCTCATCGCGCTCGGTACGGCGACGCTGCTCGCGGCCGAGATGATCTCGGGTGGTGCGAAGAACGACCCGGAGCCGGCCGCGCAGGCCGCCCCGGCACAGATGGCTCCCGCGCCCGAGGCCGAGCGGGAGCTCGAGCCCGAGCCCGAGGCCGCCGCCGGGCCGGAGCCGCACGGCGACCCGGCGCCCGAGCCGCACCAGCCCGTCACGTACGAGGACGACCTTCGGTCGCTCCTCGAGCGCGCCCAGGCGTAGCGCGAGCCCCGTCCACGCTTCCGGGCGGCGCTCGCTCGCCGAGCCATCCGTACGTCGTGTCCCTCGCGTAGCATCGATCGATACGCGATGCCGCCTCGAGGGGGACAGGATGAGCGCCAGCCAGATGCAGCCGACCACGACGGCGACCGCCGCCGCGCGAGCCGAGGGACTCACGAAGATCTACGGGGATGGCGACGCCGCGGTCCGTGCCCTCGACGACGTGACCGTCGCGTTCGAGGCGGGCCGGTTCACCGCGATCATGGGGCCCTCGGGCTCGGGCAAGTCCACCCTGTTGCACTGCATGGCCGGGCTCGACACGCCGACCGATGGCCGCGTGCTGATCGGCGACGTCGACCTCACGACCCTGTCCGAGCGCGAGCTGACGCTCCTGCGCCGCGAGAAGGTCGGGTTCGTGTTCCAGACCTTCAACCTCGTGCCCACGCTCACGGCCGCCGAGAACATCACGCTGCCCATCGACATCTCCGGGGACAGGCCCGATCGCGCGTGGTTCGACCAGGTCGTCGACACCGTGGGGTTGCGCGACCGGCTGCACCATCGACCGAGCCAGCTCTCGGGCGGACAGCAGCAGCGGGTGGCCGGCGCCCGGGCGCTGATGAGCCGGCCCGAGATCGTCTACGCGGACGAGCCCACGGGCAACCTCGACTCGCGCTCCGGCGCCGAGCTGCTCGCGTTCCTGCGGAGCGCCGTGGACGACCATGGCCAGACGATCGTCATGGTGACGCACGACGCGAGCGCGGCCAGCCACGCGGACCGCATCGTGTTCCTGGGTGATGGCCGGGTGGTGGACGAGATGCTCGCGCCCACCATCGACCGCGTCCTCGACGAGCTGAAGAAGCTGGAGAGCTGAACCGTGTGGAGGGCGACCTGGAAGAGCCTGGTCGTCCGGTATCGGCGCGAGATCGGTGTGCGCTCGGACGCGCCGGATATCATGGCGGCTCCATGCCGCGGATCCGACTCGCCGACGATCGTGAGGTCCAGCTCCCCGAGGGAGAGCCGATCGGCTCCGTTCTGGGGCCGGACGCCATCGCCGCACGCGTCGACGGCGTGGCCGTGGATCTGTCGTTCGTGCCGGCGGGCGACGCGGACGCCGAGCCGATCCTGCCCGCCGACGATGACGGGCTGCACGTCCTCCGGCACTCGACGGCGCACGTCATGGCGCAGGCCGTGTGCGATCTGTTCCCGGGGGCCTCGTACGCGATCGGGCCGGCGGTCGAGGACGGCTTCTACTACGACTTCGAGCTCCCCACCTCGCTCGGCCCCGAGGACCTCGAGGCGATCGAGGCGCGGATGTCCGAGATCGTGGCGGCGGACCAGCCATTCGTGCGCGAGGAGGTCGGGCGGGCCGAGGCGCTCGAGCGCTTCGCGGCCCAGCCCTTCAAGCGCGAGATCGTCGAGACCCTCGGCGAGGAGGAGGGCGAGGTCACCGCGGGCGACACCGTGAGCATCTACCGCAACGGGGACTGGTCGGACCTGTGCCTCGGGCCGCACGTGCCGTCGACCGGCCGGCTCGGCGCGTTCAAGCTGATGAAGCTCGCGGGCGCCTACTGGCGAGCGGACGAGCACCGGCCGATGCTCCAGCGGATCTACGGGACGGCGTGGGCGACGAAGGACGACCTCGACGCGTACCTCCGCCGGCTCGAGGAGGCCGAGCGACGCGACCACCGGCGCCTGGGGCGCGAGCTCGACCTGTTCTCGAGCCCGGAGGAGCTCGGGCCTGGCCTGTGGGTGTGGCACCAACGCGGCGGACTGTTCCGCAAGCAGCTGGAGGACTACGTGCGCGATCTCCACCTCGAGCGGGGGTACGACCTCGTCGTGACCCCCCACATCGCGCGCTCGGTGCTGTGGGAGACCTCCGGCCATCTCGCGAAGTTCTCCGAGAACATGTACCCGCCCATGCGGGACGAGCAGGGCGACTATTACGCGAAGCCGATGAACTGCCCGTTCCACGTCCTGATCTTCCGATCGAAGACCCGCTCGTACCGCGATCTGCCGATGCGGATGGCCGAGCTCGGCACGATCTACCGTCACGAGCGCCTCGGGACCCTGCACGGTCTGCTGCGGATCCGTGGCGGCACGCAGGACGACTCGCACATCTTCTGCACGCCGGACCAGCTCGTGGACGAGATCCTGAAGGTCTTCGACCTGACGTTCGAGATCCACCGGACGTTCGGCTTCGACAACCCCGTCGTGAACCTCTCGACGCTTCCGGGGGACACGATCCTCGAGCCCGAGATGGCCGAGCGGGCGACCGACGCCCTGAAGACAGCGCTCGATCGCAGCGGCCTGGAGTGGACCGAGGCCGCGGGGGAGGGCACGTTCTACGGGCCCAAGGTCGATTTCCACTTCCGGGACGCGATCGGACGGTTGTGGCAGCTCACGACCGTGCAGTGCGACTTCGCGCTGCCCGAGCGTTTCCAGCTCGAATACGTCGGCGAGGACAACCAGCGGCACCGGCCCGTGATGATCCATCGCGCGATCCTCGGCACGCTCGAGCGCTTCAGCGGCGTGCTGATCGAGCACTACGCCGGCGCGTTCCCGCTGTGGCTCGCGCCGGAGCAGGTGCGGCTCGCGCCGGTCGCCGACCGCCACCTGGACCACGCGAGGGAACTGGCCGGCAGGCTCCGGGCCGCGGGGCTCCGCCCGACGGTGGACGAGAGCGGCGAGACCGTCGGCAAGAAGGTGCGAGCGGCGCAGCTCATGAA
>DAIUEM010000254.1:0-3508 GCA_036845105.1 Actinomycetota bacterium
ACCTCGAATAACCGCAGCACCACCTCGGTATCGCAGTTCGTGGCGAAGCGGCAGGGGACCGTCGCGCCGTCGCTGACGGTCCGGGCACAGGCCGACGACGATCCGGCCACGTTCGCGAAGACCACGGGGAACATCTCCTCGCGACCGCTCACCCCGGAGAACGTGACGTGGGACCTGCCCTCGTGGACGATCGTCGGGGAGGCCGGTCCCGATCAGCGGACCTCGGACATCTCCTCGGTCGTCCAGGCCATCGTGAACCGCTCGGGCTGGGCGTCCGGCAACGCGATCGTCATCGTGATCACGGGCACGGGCAAGCGCATCGCCCTGTCGTTCGAAGGGGGTGGGGCCCCGATCCTCCACGTCGAGTACGGCGGCTCGCCCGCGAACCTCGCGCCGGCGGCGGACGCCGGTCCGGACCAGGGGATCACGCTGCCGGACGACGCCACGCTGGCCGGGTCGGCGAGCGACGACGGGGTCCCGAACCCACCCGGAGCGGTCACGACGACCTGGTCGCAGGTCTCCGGGCCGCAGTCGGTGACGTTCGCCGACCCGTCCTCGCCGACGACCTCGGTGAGCTTCTTCGAGGCCGGGACGTACGTCCTTCGGCTCGCCGCGGACGACGGCGCGCTCCAGACGGCCGACGACGTGACGATCGCCGTGAACCCGGTCCCCGGCACGAACGGACCGCCCACCGTCGACGCCGGTCCCGACCAGACGGTCACGCTCCCCAACGTCGCCACGATGGCGGGCTCGGCCACGGACGACGGGCTGCCGAGCGGGACGCTCACGACCGCGTGGTCGCAGGTCTCCGGGCCGGGCACGGCGAGCTTCACCGACCCGTCCTCGCCGACCACGACCGTGAGCTTCTCGGACGCGGGGGTCTACGTGCTCGAGCTCACCGCCGACGACGGCGCGCTGCAGCGCAGCGACCAGCTGACCGTCACCGTGAACGCCGCCCCGAGCAACCTGGTGGGCAACCCGGGGTTCGAGGTCGACACGAGCGGCTGGAACCTGGCCGGCTCCGACCCCGGCGTCACCCTCGATCGGATCGCCGGCGGACACTCGGGCGACTGGGCCGGCGTGTTGCTGAACGGCGGGGCGGCGGGCGCGCTCTGCAAGCTGAACGACCAGCCGAACTGGGTCGACGTCACGGGGGTCGGCACGTACCAGGCGAGCATGTGGGTGAGGGCGGACGCCCCCGGCACGACGCTCACGCTCCGGATCCGCGAGTACGCGAGCGGGACGCTCGTCGGCAAGCAGACGGCGCAGGTCGCGCTGTCCTCCTCGTGGCAACAGGTCTCGCTCGCCTACGCGGTCACGTCGCCCGGGGCCTCCACGCTGGACCTGCAGGCGTGGGTGCCGAACGCACCCGTCGGCACGTGCTTCGCCCTGGACGACGTGGGGATCGCTCCGTCGTAAGGGACCGGCTGGGGCCGGCGACCTGCGTCGGTCAGTGCGAGACGGGGTCCGCCGTCGGGATCCGGATCACCGGCTCGTCGGACAAGCCGTCGCGGATGCCGCTCTCGTTGACGAGCGCCGCGGCCTCCAGGCGCGAGTGGACCCCCAGCTTGGCGAGGATGTTCTGGATGTGCGTCCGGGCGGTCTGCGGGCTGATGACGAGCGTGTCCGCGATCGCCTCGGTGCCCGAGCCGTCGACGAGCAGGTGCAGGACCTCGCGCTCGCGGCGCGTGAGCCGGGAGACGCGACGGAAGGCCTCGTCCTGCTCTTGACGGCGCCGCATGAGGCCACCGAGGAGGTCCCCGAGCATCCTCGACGGGACGAGCGTCTCGCCACGATGGACGGCGCGCGTGACGTTGAGCAGCTCGGACATCGGCGAGGACTTCGTGACGAAGCCGCGGGCCCCCACCTCCAGGGCCTGCTCCAGGATCCGGTGATCCTCGTGGCCGCTCACGATCACGATCTCGCAGCCGGGGACCCGTTGACGGATCAGCCACGCGGTCTGGATCCCGTCGCTCTTGGGCAGCAGGGCGTCCAGGAGCGCGACCCTGGGCAAGGTCCGCTCGGCCTCGGCGACGGCCTGGAACCCGTCTCGGGCCTCGGCGACGACCTCGAGGTCGTCCTCGCCCTCGAGCGCGAGGCGCACGGCCTCGCGGAAGAGCGCCTGCTCGTCGGCGAGCAGGATCCGTACGCGTTCGGTGTCGGACATGACCTGTGTCCCGCAGTCGAAGTGCGCCGAGGCTACGTCAGGCCGCGAAGCCCCGCACCCGACCGACGACGTATCGCCCCTACGACGATTGCACGATGGGTGTCTCGCGTGGGGCATCTACGCTGATGCGATGCCGATGAGCCGCCCTGCGCAGACCGCGGCGGCGACCCGATCCGCGGAGCGCCCCCCGAGGGGACGCGGATGACGGCGCTGCCCAGATCGTCGATCGACGACGCCTCGCCCGAGGGCTCGATCGACCTGCGCGACTTCCTGCAGGCGGTGGCCCGGCGCAAGCGCCTCGTGCTCCTCGCCGTCGTGATCGTGACCGCGCTCGCCGCCCTGTACTCGTACACGCGCACGCCCTCGTACTCGGCGACCGCACGGGTCCTCGTTCGGCCGACCTTGACGAACCCCCTCGAGCCGGTCCGGGCCGACGACATCAGCATGCAGACCGAGATGCTCATCGCGACCTCGGGCGACGTCGCCGAACTCGCGGGGCAGAAGCTGGGGGGGGACGAGAGCACCGCGTCCCTGCTCAAACACGTCGACGTCACGGCGCCTGCCGACACCGCCATCCTCGCGTTCACGTTCGCGGACCGGGATGCGCGGACGGCGCAGGCAGGCGCACAGGCGTTCGCCGACGCCTACCTCGAGTTCAAGGAGGCCGAGGCGACCGAGTCCATCGCCGATCGGACGACGAAGCTGCGCTCGGACGTCGAGGACCTCGACAGGCAGATCGAAGACCTGGACGATCGGATCGCCTCCGTCACCGAGGGCTCGACGGAATGGGTCGACCTGCGGGACGAGCGAGGCCGGCTGGACGCCGCCAGGATCGGGTTCTTGAACCAGCTGGCGACCATCGAGACCCTGAGCACGGACGCCGGTCGGGTGATCGACGACGCCTTGCTGCCGACGTCGCCGAGCCATCCGGACCACCGGCTCGACCTGATCCTCGGCATCCTGCTCGGGCTCATCATCGGCGTCGGGGTCGCGCTCGTGAGCGAGCGTCTCCACGACCGCATCGAGAGCCAGGCGGCCCTCGAGCAGATCCTCGAGGCGCCCGTCCTCGGCGTCATCCCTCGGATCGCGACGGGCCAGAAGCGAGGGACCCGACCGGTGACGATGGACGCGCCGAAGAGCATCGCCGCGGAGGCGTTCCGAACGCTGCGCACGAACCTCCTTGCGGTCAGCGCCAGACCGCCGGTCAAGACGCTGCTCGTCACGAGCGCCTGGATGGCCGAGGGCAAGAGCACCGTCGCCGCGAACCTCGCGACGGCGATCGCGCAGCTCGGCCGGGACGTCGTCCTGCTCTCGGCGGACCTGCGGTTCCCGCGCGTGCAC
>DAIUEM010000255.1:0-3494 GCA_036845105.1 Actinomycetota bacterium
CCGAGGACCGGTCCCTCGGCGAGTCGATCGAGGATGCCCTTCGTCATGTCAACCGACACTCCTTCCGCGACGTGAGGTCACGGAGTCTACGGAGCAGCGCGTTCGCGGGCGCCGTGGGCCGCGTGACCGCCGGTCACGGCGCGAGCGCTCAGCCGCCGAACCGGTCGATCAGCACCCCGTGACGAAGTCCACGGTCGCTGACGGTCAGGCGCTCCTGCCCGAGCTTCTCCATCACCGTGCGGACGATGCAGGCGCCCGCAAGGATGACCTCAGCGCGCTTCGGCTGCAGGCCGACGATCGCACGTCGAGCCTCGGCCGCGCGGGACCGGTAGAGGTCGATCTGGCGGTCGATCTCGGCGCGGTCCAGGACAGCCCCCTGGACGACGTCGGGGTCGTACGTGGCCAGCCCGTGCTTCACGGCGGTGATGTTCGTGATGGCGCCGCCCATCCCGACCAGCGCATCGGGGACCGGACGGCCGTCCAGGCGCGACAGGTCGTCGGAGATCGCCGCGAGCGCGTCGCGAAGGGTCCCGGTGGACACCTCGCCGTCGAGCCCGAAGCGCTCGGTGTAGCGGACGGCGCCGACGTCGACGCTGAAGCGCTCGTCGACCCTCGACCCGACGCCGAACGTGAACTGGCTGCTCCCGCCGCCGGTGTCGAACACGACAAGCGTGCCCTCGCCGAGCCCGAGACCCGACTGCACGGCCAGGTACGCGAGCCGGCTCTCTTCCTCGCCTGGGATCACCTCGACGGAGACGCCGGCACCGGCCCGGACCGCCGCCAGAACGTCGTCGCGGTTCGCTGCGATCCGCAACCCGGCGGTGCCGACGGCGGCGATGGCGACCGCGTCCTGCCGCTTCGCCTCGCGGACCATCCCGTCGATCGTTTCGACGGTCCGCTCGAGGGGCTCGGCCGAGATCTCACCCCGTCCTTCGAGCCCCTCGCCGAGCCGTGTGAGCTCGGCACGATCGACGACCGTCGTCCACCCCCCGCCGTCGCCGCGCTGGGCGACGTGGAACTTGACCGAGTTCGTGCCCACGTCGATGACCGCGTAACGCGTGGGTCTGTCCTCGACGAGCCGGGAGAGGCCGACCGGGTAGCTCGTGTTGACGTAGCCGTCGAGGCCGACGGCCCGGACCACGGCGACGACCGCGGACGCGTCCTCGGACTCGATCGCGATCGTCCGCGTGGATCGTCCGTTCGTCACGACGTCGGTGACCTCGGCCGCGCACCCCTCGATCGCGTAGCGCGCCCGCCGCTTGTGGACGCGCACGACCCTCACACCGCCGCTCGGCTCGACGAGCTCGGCGACGAATCGATCGAGCGGATACGTCTCGCCGGCTCGCGGGGGCGCCAGGTCCAGCGCCTCGCACACGCGGGACGCGTCGTCAGGTGGGAGCGGGAACCCCGTCTTCATCACGGGCTCCCATCGCTCCAGACCGTCCACATCGATCTCCCGGAGGACCTTGATGTCCATGAGGTCGTCCCGGACCTTCACGTTGTGCTCGGCTCCGGCCAGGAGATACAGCTCGTCGCTCTCCTGCACCTGGGCCGGCTCCACGGCGGCGAAGGCGTCCTCCGCCCGACCGAACCGGACGCCGAACGTCCGCCATTCCCAGCGCGGGATGACGCCCTGCATGACCCTCACGACCCCTGCGGCTGCTCGGCCCGCGGCCGCTCGGCCGCAGCATCCTGCTCCCGCTGGGCAGCGGCGGCGAGGAGCTCGCGCGAGAAGTATCCGAGCGCCGTCTTCGTCTTCGTCGCCTGCCGGCCGGAGAGGTCGACCCCCCTGCCCTGCAGGTAGGCGCGGGCCTCGGCGCCGACCTGGAACGCCTCGCCTGGCGCGCACTTCGTCGACAGCTCGAGGATGCGGGTGCCATCGGGGTACGACCACAGCTCCGCCACCACCTTGCGGCCGAGGTCCTGCGCCCGGAACTTGAGCTTCAGCAGGTTGACCGGTCCGAGCACCGACAGGTCGTCGAGGCCGAGGCCCTCCGGGGCGTGCTCCTCGTAGAACTTCCGCTGTCGCTTCGAGAAGAGCCTGCGGATCGGCCGCTCCCCATGTGCGACGCGCTGAACGTCATCGTTCGTCGATCGGCCCTTGAAGGACGCGGAGCACACGTATCCACCCGGCATCGCGTCCACCTCCACCCCGAACCGCGGATCCTCGCGCAGATCCTTGCTCAGGTTCGCCGGATCGACCGGCCGCAGCTTGACGACGGTATCCGCCTCGGCACCCTGGATCCGGCGAGCCCGCACGACGACACCGGCCGCGTCGAGCCGGAGATCCGGTGTTTCGAAGAAGAACACCTGCCGGATCCGGGCGTCCAGCGGATCGATCCCGAGTGCCGCCGTCGTGCCGTACCGTTGGGTTTCGGGAACCGTCACCTTCAGCTCGACGGTGTCCGCCCCCTTCATCAGGCTCAGCACGTCGCTCAGCTGCTCCGGCGAGAACATCCCTCCTGCGCGCATCGACCCCTCCGATCGTGGACGGTCATCTACGCCGCCAGGGTCGCCCCGGTACCTAGGCGCCGTCGTCACCCCGTCGGGGTGAAACGCTACGCCCGCGTGATCGCCTCGGCGAACGCCTCGAAGTTGTCCACGTAGCGTTGCGCGTCCTCGTCGCTGTGGGCGACGGTGAGGGTCCAGCTCTCCCACTTCGCCCACGGCGACTTGAACACGCCGCGGTTGAGCTGCCAGAGCCAGGCCGCGTAGCTCACACGCTCGTCGATGTCGGTCGCGTCGCGGAACTCGCGCATGCGCTCGGCCTTCCAGTTCACGCCGCCCTTCGCGCCGAGCGTCGTGATCGTCGCCGGCAGCCGGTATCGGTCGATGACGTCCTGGACGCCGCCGCGGACGATGTCGTGGAGATCGTCGAACCGCGCGTAGGCGTCCTTCGTGAGGACCTCGGTCAGCGCCGCGCGGGAGGCCGCGAGCGTCAGCGGGTTGCCGTTGAACGTGCCGACCTGCTCCACCTTACCGCGCACGACGAGGCCCATGACCTCCTCGACGCCGCCGATCGCGCCGCACGGCAGCCCGCCGCCGATCGCCTTCGCGAAGCACGCGAGGTCGGGTGTGACGCCGAAGGCCTCGATCGCGCCGCCCCACGCGACGGTGGCGCCGGTCTTCACCTCGTCGAACGCCAGGTACGCGCCGTGCTCGTGGCACGTCTCCTTGATCGACTCCAGGTACCCGGGCTCGGGCAGCGTGACGCCGAGGTTCGTCATGCAGGGCTCGACGATCATCCCGGCGATCCGGTCGGGGAACTCCTCGAAGACGCGCTTCACGGCGTCCGCGTCGTTGAACGGGACGACGCGCGTGAGCTCGACGTACGACTGCGGCAGCCCCGGCGTCTGCGCCACCGAGTTCGGGCGCTCGTGGGGGCCCCACGCGTCCGGCCCTGGGTAGACCGAGACCATGAGCGCGTCGTGGTGGCCGTGGTAGATCCCCTCGCACTTCAGGAGCATGTCCCGGCCGGTCGCCGCGCGCATCAG
>DAIUEM010000256.1:0-3486 GCA_036845105.1 Actinomycetota bacterium
CCCCCGCGCCCGCTCCCGAGCGCGTCTCCCCTACTGGATCAGCTCCGCCGCGAACACGTATCGCATGTCGTCGTCCTTCGGCAGCGCGGCGCACGCGTACCGCCACTTCGGAAGATCGGTCCAGCAGGCCGTCCGGCGTCGGATGCTGGCGTTTGTCATGACCAGGTCCACCTCGGCGATCTTCCCCTTGCCGAACTTGACGACGATCCCTGCCTGGCCCTTCTCGTTCACGGCCAGCGGCTTGAGCTGGACCTTCCCACTCTTGAACAACACGACCACGGAGGCCTCGGCACCCGTCTTGTACGCGGGGCCGTCCATCCCGACCCAGAGCTTCGCGTCGGTCTGCACGCCGCGGCCCGGCTTGAACCAGATGTACCGGCTGGTGAGGTGGTCGAGGACCTTCGAGCCGGTCACGCTGCTCTTCCGCCGGGTGATCTTGAAGATCTCCGTCGGTGGCGCGAACGGGTAGTGGGCGCCCTCGTCGTAGAGGGCCTCGGGCACGTCGTTCCACATGCCGAAGTCGGCGAACATCCACCGGAACTTCGCGCCGAGGTCCTTCACCACGGCCTCGATCGCCTTGAGGCTGTACTTGTCGGGCCCGTCGAGATCCGCGTCGGCGAGCTCCCAAACATCACGGATGATCGTCGGGTCCTTCGCCTCCGACGACTCGACGAGGAACCGGTGGAAGATCCAGTCCCCGTACACGTTGAACTTGTTGTTCGAATCGAGCGGGACCTGTGGCTGGCCGAGCGGGGACTGTGGGAAGTACTGCCAGTTGTCGTTGATCGAGTCGTAGACCTCGTCCTCGATCCACGTCGCCGAGGACTCCATGAACCACCGGTCCTCAGCCCCGTCGTACGCGAACTGCACGGCGTGGAAGAACTCATGGGCCGTGGTGACCCGAAGGGCGTCCAGGCCGTTCACGCCATCGAACTGACCGGGAGCGAAGTCGTCGTCGACGACGCAATACGCCGAGAAGTCGAAGTAGGCGTACCCGCTGCCGGGCGCTGCGTTCGGATCGTCGGTCGTGCAGTAGCCGTACAGGCCGTCGGCGCCCACGTCGGCGATGTAGATGTCGATGTCCTCATTCGGGTTGCCGGTCGGTGGTGATGTGGCGTCGGACTTCGGGGGCCGGTACCCGTAGTTCGTGACCTCGGTCAGCCAGACCTCTTCGAAGATCGCCGAAGCGCTGTCGACGTAGTCCGGGATGCCGTTCGCTGGCGTGGTGTCGGTGAGCTCCGGCGCATCGCTGGTGCTCGTCACGTAGTGGATACAGCCGTTCGTCGAGCAGACCGGCGTTGCTTCCGGGACGGTGTACCCGTCGCCCTGCGGGTCGCCCATGCCGTCGGTCGGGCGGGCGAGGATCGCGCGAGCCTGCCGCAGTTGCGGGGCGGACAGCTCGTCGAGCCGCAGGACGAGGTCGCGCAGGATCAGCGTGGCCTCGCGCGGGTCGGCGCGGCCGACGTCGCCGTACCTGGACCGGACGGCCCGCAGGTCGAACAGCGCGCGCGCGCGCTCGAGCGCGTACGTCGCCTCGTCGATCCGGCCCCGCTCGAGCGCACGGGTCAGCGCGTCGCGCTCCACGGGGGCGACGGCGGGCATCGGCTTGGCTCGCCGGGCCGAGACGTCGGCGCTGCCGGTCCTCGGCGCTCGGCTCCAGGGGTCCTCGGCGCCGGACGCCGGGACGGCGAGCACCATCACGAGGGCGGCTGCGGTCGCGGCGATCGGCCAACGTGCGCGTGGACGTTTCACGGACACTCCATTCGTCGAGGGTGCCCCATGGTACCTCCACGAGGTTCCCTCGGAGTGGAACCCCGGCAGAGCCGCTGGCTCCGTTCCAGATCAGCGGATCGGGAACTGGATCTCGGTCAGGTAGTCGGCGGGGTCCGGCGTCTCCTGCGGGTCGTTCAGGTAGATCTCGCGCGGTGGGCCGGCGATCTCGTGCCCGTGCTCCTGGATCCATCCGGTGAGCGTGTGGTACGCGGGGCCGAGCTCGTCGTACGGCCCGCGGTGCATCGTCGAGGCGACCGTCATCGCCGGGAGCTCCTCGCCGACCACGTCTCCGGCTCCGGGGAACGGCGTGGCGACCGGGAACGCGACCCCGATGTCGCCTTCCGTCTCCTCGTCGATCACATCGAACATGACGAGGAACGGGGGGCCGGTCATCCGGGCGCCGGCGCGCCCGACCGCCTCCCCGACGGCGGCGAACCCGGACGAGACGTCCTGACCGATCGTCGCCATCGCGGCGTGCTTGCGGATCGTCGCCACGTGCTGCGCCGGGACCTCCTTCACCGTGACCTCGTACGGCATCACACCCTCCTTCCGCTCGATGAGCCTGCCGAGGAACGCGAGCATCCGCTCGTGCCGATCGAGCTCGGACTCCAGTCGCGCCCGATGCCGGTCGAGCACCTTCGCCGCCACCCGCGGGTCGTCGGCGTCGAGCGCCTCTCGGACGTCCTCGAGCGGCATGTCGAGCGAGCGCAGGACCCGGATCGCCTCGGCGCGGTTCGCCTGCCCGTACGTGTAGTAGCGGTAGGCGGACGAGGGATCGACGACCGCCGGCACGAGCAGCCCCATCTCGTCGTAGTGCCGCAGCGCCTTCACCGACAGGCGCGTCATCTTCGAGAAGCGCCCGATCGGGACCAGGTTCTCCATAGCCGCTCCTTCCCGGACCCATCCTGGAGGCTCCCCCCGGGGGAGGGTCAAGTCATACACTCGCACGCATGAAATCGCTCGGGCACTTCCCTGACCCGTTCCTGACCGAGATCGCGGCCCAGCCGGACGCGATCCGGCGCGCCGCCGCTGCGATGGTCGAGCAGCGCGAGGTCCTGGACCGGATCCGAGAGGCGGGCACGATGGCCCGCACGCTCGTCTTCACGGGGATGGGCAGCTCGTACGACGCCTGCTACCCGGTCGTGAACGACCTCGCGGGGCGCGGCGTGCCGTCGCTGCTCGTGGACTCGGCCGAGCTGCTCCACTTCCGGCGGCCGATCCTGAACGCGCAGACGCTCGTCGTCATCGTGAGCCAGTCGGGCGAGAGCGCCGAGATCGTGCGCCTGGCGACCGAGATCTCGAGGCAGCGGATGCGTCCGTTCGTCGTCTCGATCACGAACGGGCTCGCGAACGACCTCGCGCGCCGGGCCGACATCCGCCTGGACACGTGGGCCGGGGTCGAGACGGGCCCGTCGACGAAGACCTTCGCGGCGGCGATGACGACCCTCGCGGGGCTCGCCCGGCTGCTCGCGGGCGACGGCGTCGACACGGCGATCGACCGCATCCGCACCGCCGCCGAGGGCGCGGCGCTCGCGGTCGAGCGCTTGCTCGACGATCCCGAGACGTACGCGGCGGAGCTGGCGGAGCACCTCACCGGCCGCGAGGTGATGGTCGTGCTCGGGCGGGGTCCGGCGCGCGCGGCCGCGGAGATGGGCGAGCTGAACCTGAAGGAGTCCGGCGTGATGGCCGAGTCGCTCGAGTCGGCGATGTTCC
>DAIUEM010000257.1:0-3484 GCA_036845105.1 Actinomycetota bacterium
GGCCTACGACCACGCCGAGATGACGTGCATGGCGGCCTCGCACGGCGCGTACGAGCTGCTCGGTCTGTTCGCCCGTCGTCCCGCCGTCCGCGACTGAGCTCATGGGTCGGACGATCAGCGCCGCGGTGCTCGAGCGTCCGGGCGCGCCGATCCGGATCGAGGAGCTCGAGCTCGTCGGCCCGGGCAACGGTCAGGTCCTCGTCCGGATCGCCGCGAGCGGCGTGTGCCACTCGGACCTGCACCAGGCAGACGGCGACTGGGGCGACCCCGGCCCCATGGTGCTCGGCCACGAGGGCGCCGGGTACGTCGAGGAGGTCGGCCCCGACGTGGAGGGCCTCCGAGAGGGCGACCTGGTCGCGCTGAACTGGTACGCGCCGTGCGGCGCATGCGCCTCGTGCAGGGCCGGTCGTCCGTGGACGTGCACCGGGACGCTCGCGCTCCAGGACCGGCTCCCCGACGGCTCCCGGCCGCTGCGGCGAGCCGACGGGTCGGAGGTCGCGCCGATGCTCGGGCTCGGCACGTTCGCCGAGGCCGCGGTCGTTGGCGCTGAGGCCGCGGTCCCGATGCCCGAGGGCACCACGCCCGAGGTCGCGGCGCTCATCGGCTGCGGCGTTACGACCGGCGTGATGTCCGTGCTCCGCGCCGCCGAGGTCCCGGAAGGCGCCTCGGTCGTCGTGATCGGGCTCGGCGGCGTCGGGCTCTCGGTCGTGATGGGCGCGGCGATCGCCGGCGCCTCGCCGATCGTCGCCGTGGACCGCGTCCCCGAGAAGCTCGAGCACGCGACGCGCTTCGGGGCCACCCACGGCGTCCTCGCGGGTGACGACACCGCCGCCGCGATCCGCGAGGCCGCCGGCGGCGACCCCGACTTCGCCTTCGAGGCGATCGGCCGCACCGACACGATCGAGGTCGCGATCGACGTGGTCGGCAACGGCGGCACCGTGCTCGTCGTCGGCATCCCGCCGAGCGGGCACCGAGCGTCGTTCGACGTCGGCTCGCTGGTCGACCGCAGCGCGAGGATCGTCGGCTGCAACTACGGCTGGTCGATCCCATCGGAGGACTTCCCGCGCCTCGCGCGACTCGCGCTCGAGGGCCGCCTCCCGGTCGACCGCCTGATCGAGGAGCGCATCGGCCTCGACGACGCCGCCGAGGCGCTCGAGGCGCTGCGCACCGGCCGAGGCCTCCGCCGTGTGATCGTGCTCGGCAACCGTCCCGGCTAGCATGCACCGCATGTCTTCCGCCGTCCGGCCCTCGAGGCGCGCCGCGTCCTTCACCGAGTCGGTGATCCGCGAGATGACGCGGCTTGCGATGGAGCACGACGCGATCAACCTCGCGCAGGGGTTCCCCGACTTCGCCGCGCCCAAGGAGATCAAGCTCGCCGCGCAGGACGCCGTGGCGGCCGACCTGAACCAGTACCCGATCACCTGGGGCGAGCCCGAGCTGCGCGAGGCGATCGCTGCCAAGTACGAGCGGACGTACGGGATGGACGTCGATCCCGACCGGAACGTGTGCGTCACGTGCGGCTCGACCGAGGCGATGATCTCCTCGATCCTCGGGATCCTCGACCCGGGCGACGAGATGATCCTGTTCGAGCCCTTCTACGAGAACTACGGGCCGGACGCGATCCTCGCCGGCGCGACGCCTCGGTTCGTCCCGCTCCGCGAGCCGGACTGGACGATCGACGAGGCGGAGCTGCGCGCGGCGTTCACCGACCGGACGCGCGGCATCGTGATCAACACGCCCAACAACCCGACCGGCAAGGTGTTCTCGCGCGACGAGCTGACGTTCATCGCCGAGCTCTGCCAACGGCACGACGTCGTGGCCTTCACCGACGAGATCTACGAGCACATCACGTACGACGGCGCCGTCCACGTGCCGCTCGCGACGATCCCGGGCATGGAGGACCGCACGGTGACGATCAGCGCGCTCTCGAAGACCTACGCGGTCACCGGTTGGCGCGTGGGATGGGCGATCGCACCCGAGACGCTCACGAACGGCATCCGGACGGTGCACGACTTCCTGACCGTCGGCGCCCCGACCCCCCTCCAGCACGCCGGCGCGACGGCGCTCTCGCTCCCCGACGCCTACTACGAGCAGATCGCGAAGGACTACACGGAGCGCCGAGAGCTCATGCTCAGGATCCTCGCCGAAGCCGGGTTCGAGGCCTCGGCCCCGAGGGGCGCCTACTACGTGATGGCCGACGTCTCGCACCTCGGCCTGGGCGACGACGTCCGGACGGCCGAGCACCTGGTCGAGCACGTCGGCGTCGCGACCGTGCCGGGCTCGTCCTTCTACTCGGAGCCCGAGCTGGGCCATACGCGGGTCCGGTTCGCGTTCTGCAAGCGCCTCGAGACCCTCGAGGAGGCCGGTCGCCGCCTCCGGCGACTCCGCCGCGCTGACTAGCGCTCGCGCTCGAGGATCGCCGGGTCGGCGCCCAGGAACTTCAGCAGGTTCCCGAACAGCGCGAACAGCGAGAACGTGGTCGTCGCGATCAGGATGAACACCACGGCAACCGCGGCGATCGTCGGCGTGAACCCGTAGCGGAGGTCGTTCACGATCTTGATCGGCAGCGTGACGACCGAGAAGCGCGACACCATGAACGCGATGATGTACTCGTTCAGGGACAGGACGAACGCCGCCGCGTAGCCGGTGATCATCGACGGCACGAGGAGCGGCAACGTGATCGTTCGGAACGTCGTCCGCGGGTTCGCGCCGAGCGTCTGGGCCGCCTCGGGCAGCGAGCGATCCATCGTCTCCATCGCCAGGCTCACGGTGATGAGCGGCAGGGTCGAGAAGAAGATCGCGTGCGAGATGATGATGTTCTCGATCCGTCCCGAGTGCTCGAGCGAGTTCCAGAACACGAGCGCGCCGAGCGCGCTGATCACCGGCGGCAGCATGAACGGCAGGATCCCCAGCGAGTAGAGGATCGGCGCCAACCGGACGTCGTACGCCCGCAGCACGTAGGCCATCGGCGTCGCGATCGCCACCGCGAGCGCTGCGCTGAACAGCGCGACGATCAGGCTCGTGACGATCGCCTCGCGCCATCCGATGTCGTTCCACAGCTCCGCGAACCAGTGGAGCGAGAAGCCCTGCGGCGGGAAGTCCATGTACCGGTTCTCGTTGATCGACACCACGGCCACGACCACGAGCGGCGCGACGATGAACAGCACCACGAGCGTCGTGAGGATCCACTTCAGTGGGCGCATCGGATCACCGCCGCGTTCGGGACTCGACCAACGTGACCGCGCCGACCACGAGGAGCGAGAGCCCGGTCAGGAACAGCGCCATCGCCGCCGCGAACGGCACGTTCGCGTTGAACGTCGCCTGATCGGAGATGAACACCGACAGCGTCCAGTGCTCGGGACGGCCGAGGAACGTCGGGATCAGGTAGCTCCCGAGCGTGAACACGAAGGCCAGCAGGAAGCCGGCGACGATGATCGGCCGGCCGATCGGCACGACGACGGTCCAGAACGTGCGCCACGGCGAG
>DAIUEM010000258.1:0-3455 GCA_036845105.1 Actinomycetota bacterium
TCGTTCAAGGACCGGGTCGTGACCGTCGCGATCACGATGGCGCGCGCGTTCGGGTTCGAGGCGATCAGCTGCGCCTCGACCGGCAACCTCGCGAACGCGACGGCGGCGCACGCCGCGAAGGCCGGCATGCCCTGCTACGTCTTCGTGCCCGAGGACCTGGAGCGCGCGAAGATCCTCGCGACCGAGGCCTATGGGGCGAAGGTCGTCGCGGTGAGGGGCAACTACGACGCGGTGAACCGGCTGTGCTCCGAGGTCGCCGAGGCGCTTCCGTGGGCGTTCGTGAACGTGAACATGCGGCCGTACTACGCGGAGGGCTCCAAGTCGCTCGGCTTCGAGGTCGCCGAGCAGCTCGGCTGGCGCCTGCCGGACCACGTCGTCGTGCCGATCGCCTCGGGCGCGCTCATGACGAAGATCCATCGTGCGTTCCGCGAGCTCGAGGCGATCGGCGCGGTGGCGGAGAGGCCCTACCGCGTGAGCGGCGCCCAACCCGAGGGCTGCTCGCCCGTCGCGCAGGCGTTCATGGCGAACGCGACCGAGGTCCGCCCCGTCAAGCCGAACACGATCGCCCGCTCGCTCGCGATCGGGAGCCCCGCCGACGGCTGGTACGCGATCCAGACCGCGCGCGGGACCGGCGGCGCGATCGAGCTCTGCACCGAGGCCGAGGTGCTCGAGGGCATCACGCTGCTCGCCGAGACCGAGGGCGTGTTCACCGAGACCGCGGGCGGCGTCACGATCGCCGTCCTGAAGCGCCTCGTCGAGCAGGGCGTCATCGGACCCGAGGAGGAGACGGTCGCGCTCGTCACCGGCAACGGCTACAAGACGGTCGAGGCGCTCGAGGGCACGCTCGAGCCGACCTACCACGTCGAGCCCGACCTCGACGACTTCCTGACCGCGCTTGGCTGAGCGGCGTCGAGCCCCGTCGGCTCCGCGTCAGGGGGTGACGATCGCGAAGTCCGGGTGCTGCTCCTCGAGCACCGCCATCAGTCTCCCGATCGCCCCGAGGTCGCCCTCGTGCTCGATGCCCTCCACGCTCCCGCTCGCGAGCATGCCGAGCAGCTGCTGCTTCGTGAGCGTGAGCGTCAGGTCCGGCTCGCCCCGCTCCGGGTCCGGGTAGTGGATCAGGACCCCGTTGGTCAGCATCATCCGGTGGTGCTCGTCGAGGTCCGTCACGTGCCAATCGATCGTCAGACGTTCCGACCAAGCCCGCGGGCCGTCGACGCGGATCGCGACCGAGTCGAACAGCTGCTCGACGCTCAGCGCCGCGGCCATCCCGACGTTGGTCTGGACCGGTGCCGGCAGGATCCCCTCGCGGAGCTCAGTGGCGCCCATCAAGTAGAAGTTGCGCCAGGGGCCGTTCTCGGCGCCGTGGCCGAGCCGCTCGAACGTATCGGCGAGGAGCTCCTTCGCCTCCGTATGGGTGGGGTCCGCGAAAACGGCGTGCTTGAGGAGCTGGGCGGCGAACCTGAGGTCGCCGGCGTTCACGTACGTCCGAGCCTTCTCGACGACGGCATCCACCCCGCCGAGACACTCGGCGTAGCGTACCGCCGACTCCTCGGGGGGTAGCTCCCACAGTGAAGCCGGGTTCCCATCGAACCAGCCCATATACCGCTGGTAGATCGCCTTCACGTTGTGGCTGACGGAGCCGTAGTAGCCGCGGGCGTGCCACGCGGCCTCGATCGCGGGAGGCATCTGGATCATCTCTGCGATCTCGATGCCCGTGTACCCGGCGTTGAGGAGCCGCAGCGTCTGGTCGTGCAGGTAGGCGTACAGGTCCCGCTGCTCGGACAGCCATGTCACGATCCGCTCGCGACCCCACGTCGGCCAGTGGTGCGAGGCGAAGGCGACGTCGGCCTCCTCCGCGTACAGCCGGATCGCCTCCTGCAGGTACCGGGCCCAGACGCGAGCGTCGCGCACGAGCGCGCCGCGCAGGGTCAGGATGTTGTGCAGGTTGTGCGTCGCGTTCTCCGCCATGCAGAGGGCTCGGTGCTGAGGGAAGAGGAAGTTCATCTCGGCGGGTGCCTCGGTCCCCGGCGTCAGCTGGAACGAGATCCGGATGCCGTCGAGGGTCTCCTCCTGCCCGGTGTGGGTGATGTCCAGCGTCGGCGGGATCAGGCCGATCGACCCGGTCGAGTTCGTGATGCCGAGGCCGGTACCGATGTGGCCGGCCGGTCCCTTCGGCAGGACCGCGCCGTACATGTACACGGCCCGACGGCTCATCGCGAGTCCCGCGTAGACGTTCTCGGAGACGGCGTGCTCCATGAAGCCCTCGGGCGCCACGATCGGTACCTCGTCGGTCACGACCCCCTCAACCCCGCCGAAGTGGTCCACGTGGGAGTGCGTGTAGATCACCACGGTGACCGGCCGGTCGCCGCGGTGCTCGCGGTACAGGCCGAGCGCCGCAGCGGCCGTCTCCGCCGACACCAGCGGGTCGATCACGATGACGCCGCGCTCGCCCTCAACGAGGGTCATGTTCGAGAGGTCGAGTCCCCGGACCTGGTAGATGCCGTCGGTGACCTGATAGAGACCCTGCTTCGCGCAGAGCTGTCCCTGCCGCCAGAGACTGGGGTTCGCCGTGTCGGGGCAGTCCTCGGCCAGGAACGCGTACGCGTCATTGTCCCAGACCACGCGACCGTCGGCCGCGCTGACCACGCTCGGGTCGAGCTTCGCGATGAAGCCTCGGTCCGCGTCCTCGAAGTCGCTGCGGTCATCGAACGGAAGATCTCGCATCGGACACCCCTCTCACTCGGGCGGACGCTCTCCACGCCGGATGGTAGGTGGACGCCGTCCCGCCCGGCCTCTACCGTTCGGCACACCTTCTGTGGGAGGTATGGCTCGCTGTGGGAGGTATGACTCGATGACCGAGCACGGGGTCGTGGTCGGCAAGTTCTATCCGCCGCACCGGGGGCACCGGTTCCTGATCGACACGGCGGTCTCGAAGGCCGACCGCGTCACCGTCATGGTCGTCGACGGGCGGGGCGAGGACCCGCCGGCGGACTTGCGCGCGGCGTGGCTGCGCGAGCTCCACCCGGACGCGACCGTGATCGTCGTGCCCGACATCGGGGTCGACGACGACTCGGAGGCGTGGGCACGCCACGCGTGGGAGTCACTGGAGGGCGGAACGATCGACGCGGTGTTCACCTCCGAGCCGTACGGCGCCCCCTGGGCCGCGGCGATCGCCGAGCTGCAGGGCTCTGCGTGCCGCAACGAGTACGTCGGTCGGAGCTACATCGACGTGTCGGGGACGCAGATCCGGGCGGATCCCGCCGCGTACTGGCGCTACATCGACGCGCCCGTCCGCGCGCACTACGTGCGACGGGTGTGCATCGTGGGGGCCGAGTCCACGGGCTCCACGACGCTGGCGCGACAGCTCGCGTCGGCGTACGAGACGATCTGGGTGCCCGAGTACGGGCGCGACTACACGATCGAGAAGTTCACGATCGGCACGGGCGACCAGT
>DAIUEM010000259.1:0-3433 GCA_036845105.1 Actinomycetota bacterium
CTCGAGGAAGCCCACCATCGCGTCCACGTGCGTGGCCATCGACGCGTACGCGCGCCGCTCGTATCCGGCCGGATCGTCATCGCGAAGCGCGGCCGCCTCCTCGAGCGGCAGGCCGGCCGGGACGTAGCCGGCGAGCGGGTCGTGCGCGCTCGTCTGGTCGGTCACGACGTCCGGGCGGAACCCGCGCCGGAGCAGCTCGGGGTGGGTCTCGGCGCAGTTGCCGAGCAGGCCGATCGAGACCGCCTCCCCCACGGCCCGAGCCTCCTCGGCCCAGCGCACGGCCTCGTCGAGGTCCTCGGTCTCTCGATCGAGGTAGCGCGTCTTGATGCGGCGCTCGATCCGAGCGGGGTCGACCTCGACGCACAGCGCCACCCCGCCGTTCATCGTCACCGCGAGCGGCTGGGCGCCGCCCATGCCGCCGAGGCCGCCGGTGAGCGTGATCGTCCCCGCGAGCGAACCGCCGAACCGCTGCGTGGCGGCCTCGGCGAGCGTCTCGTACGTGCCCTGGAGGATCCCCTGCGTGCCGATGTAGATCCACGAGCCCGCCGTCATCTGGCCGTACATCGTGAGCCCTTGGTGCTCGAGATCTCGGAAGGTGTCCCAGTCGGCCCACTTCGGCACGAGCATCGCGTTCGAGATCAGGACCCGGGGCGCCATCGGGTGCGTGCGGAACACCCCCACGGGCTTGCCCGACTGGACGAGGAGCGTCTCGTCGTCCTCGAGCTCGCGCAGCGACCGGACGATCGCGTCGAACGCCTCCCACGAGCGTGCGGCGCGGCCGGTGCCTCCGTAGACGACGAGGTCGGCCGGCCGCTCGGCGACCTCGGGGTCGAGGTTGTTCATCAGCATCCGCAGGGCGGCCTCCTGCGGCCAGGACCGGCACGACCGCTCGGACCCGCGGGGAGCTCGGATCTCGCGTGCGCTCATCGAGCCCACCTCCACGCCGATGATAGTTGCCCGACCCGGGTCGCCGCGAGCGCGCGGGTGGATGGCGTGGCGGTCGAGGACGGTCAGGAGGTGCGACGGTCGACGGCCCACGAGGATCCCTCGTGGGCCTTCTTCGCGTAGGACTTCATCTCGCTCGCGACGGCGACGGCCTCGGCGTAATGCGAGTACGTCCGGCGCTCGGTCGTCGCGACGCCGATCGAGATCGTGATGACCGGGTACAGCTGGGTCTCGCCGCGGCGGCTCACGACCTCGATGCCGCCCCGCTCCCGCTCCGCGTCGTCGTAGAGCTGTGCGATCTGCGCGTCGAACCGTTCGATCGTGCGCTCGGCGAGCGTGGCCGCGATGTCCGCCTCGCACACGATGACGAAGTCGTCGCCCCCGACGTGCCCCACGAAAGCGGCCTCTCCCGCCACGTCCATGGCGACGTCCTGGAGCAACCGGGCGGTCGCCTGGATCACCTCGTCGCCGCGCATGAACCCGTAGTGGTCGTTGTAGGCCTTGAAGTGGTCGAGATCCGCGTACAGCACCGCGAACGGCGCCTGCGAGGCGCACCGCTGCTCGATCTCGTCGGCGATGCGGACGTTCCCCGGCAGGCCCGTGAGCGGCGACTGCGCCCGCATCTCGCGCGAGCGGCGCAGCGCCCCGCGGATCCGGGCCAGCAGCTCGGGCGTGTCGAACGGCTTCACGATGTAGTCGTCCGCGCCGACCGCGAAACCCTCGAGCTTGTCGGCCGACAGCCCACGGGCGGTGAGCATGATCACGCTCACCGTGGCCGTCCTGCTGTCCATCCGCAGGTGCCGCGTGAGCTCGAAGCCGTCCATGTTCGGCATCATCACGTCGGCGAGCACGAGCTCGGGGCAGCGCTCGCGCGCCAGGTCGAGCCCTCGCTCCCCGTCGTTCGCGACACGGACGTCGTAGCCGGCCGCGCGGAGCTCGATCTCGAGCAGGCGCGCGATGAAGGGGTCGTCGTCGACCACCAGGATCGACTCGCCCCCGGATGCCTCGAACAGTCCGTCGGCGTTCCCTCGCTCCGACCGGGCCTCGGCAAGCTCCTGTCCCATCCCCTTGGACATCGGCACGCATGGTGACCGGGTTGAAGGTCGTCTTCGGATCGGGCGCGTCGAGCCCGAGGGCCCGTCCGGACCGGCCGCGGACGCTCGGCCGTCCGCGTGGCACGATATGGCGGCCGCAGGGCTGAGGGGGCATCCGTGGAGATCCTCGATTCGTTCCTGGACGCGGTGGGCGATACGCCGCTCGTCCGACTCCGCTCGGTGACGCGCGGCGTCCGTCCGACCGTGCTCGCGAAGCTGGAGATGCTGAACCCGGGCGGCAGCGTGAAGGACCGGATCGCCCCGCGGATGATCGAGGCGGCCGAGCGAGCGGGGCTCCTCCGGCCCGGCGGGACGATCGTCGAGCCGACCTCGGGCAACACGGGCCACGGGCTCGCGATCGCCGCGGCGATCAAGGGCTACAAGTGCATCTTCGTGATGCCCGACAAGATGAGCGCCGAGAAGATCGCGCTCCTGCGCGCGTACGGCGCCGAGGTCGTGATCACGCCCACCGCCGTCCCGCCCGAGTCGCCCGAGTCCTATTACCGCGTCGCCGACCGGCTCACCGAGGAGATCCCCGGCGCGTTCCAGCCGAACCAGTACTTCAACCAGGAGAACCCGGCAGCCCACTACGCCACGACCGGCCCCGAGATCTGGCGCCAGACCGACGGCGCGATCGACGTCTTCGTGTGCGGCGTCGGCACGGGCGGCACGATCACCGGGACCGCCCGCTACCTGAAGGAGCAGAGACCGGACCTCCTGGTCGTCGGCGCCGACCCGGAGGGCTCGATCTACTCGGGCGACGTCCACCCGTACCTCACCGAGGGCATCGGCGAGGACTTCTGGCCCGAGACGTTCGACCCGTCCCTCGTCGACCGGTGGGTCCGGGTCCCGGACCGGGAGGCGTTCCGCATGGCGCGGCGGATCACGCGCGAGGAGGGGATCCTCGTCGGCGGCTCGGCGGGCACCGCCGTCGTGGCGGCGCTCGAGGTCGCCGCCGAGCTCGACGAGACGACGACCGTCGTCGTGATCCTGCCCGACACCGGCCGCAACTACCTGTCGAAGGTCTACTCGGACCCGTGGCTGCTCCAGTACGGGCTGCTCGACCGGCCCGAGATCGTGCGGATCGAGGAGGTCCTCGCGGCCAAGCAGGGCGAGGTGCCGCCGCTCGTGACCGTGGCCGGTCGGGACAAGGTCCGGCAGGCGATCGACGTCCTGCAGGAGTACGGGATCTCGCAGGCCCCGGTGGTGCGCGAGCCGTCCGCGGACGTCGCGCACGTGGTCGGCTCGATCCAGGAGCGCGCGCTCCTCGACCGCATCTTCCGGGACCCCGACGCCCTCCAGGCGGACGTCGCCGAGGTCATGGGGCCACCGATCCCGATGGTCGAGGCGCACGACCAGGTCGAGGTCGCGTTCGGCGAGCTGCAGCGCGGCCC
>DAIUEM010000260.1:0-3385 GCA_036845105.1 Actinomycetota bacterium
AGTCGAGCGCGTTCGAGCGAGAGCAGCGCCTGCGATACCGTCGGCTTCGACAGTCTGCTCCCCCGAGCGATCTGCGCCCTCGAGACGGGCGCGTGCGCGCGGATGATTTCGAGAACGGTCCGCTCGTTGATCGCCCTGAGCAGGCTCGGCGTGCCCGTGTGGAAGGTCTCGTCGACGGCCGTCCGCGCCCCTCCCGTTAGCAGGAAACTTTCCTAACTAAACCACTCGATGCTACGCTCCGCGTCTGCAGGCGGTCAAGGCAACCGGACGTACGGGCGGGTCCACGTTCCCGGGTGTTCGAACGCCATCCCGCTGTTATCCGTGCGCGAAGAACCTGGGTAGGTGGGCTCGGCTCCCCTCGAGGAGCGCGGCGAGGAGTTCCGGTGCGCGGTCGGCGCTCGGCCCGAGCGGGTTCGTGAGGAGCGCCCGGAGCGCGATCGTTCGGTCGCCGCTCGTCGCGGCGTCCACGGCCAGGCGCTCGTACGCCTTCGCGTGTTGCACGAGCCCCAGCATCTCGGGCCGGAGCGGTTCGAGCGCCAGCGGGTGGGCACCGTCGCGGTCGATGCGCGCGGGAAGCTCGACGACGTCGTCGTCCGCGAGGTTCGGGATCGATCCCGCGTTGCGGACGTTCACGACCTGCACGTCGCCCGTCCCCTCGTGGAGCGACGCCACCAACTGCGCCGCCGCCTCGCTGTAGAACGCGCCGCCTCGCTCTTCCAGCAGGCGCGGCTTCACGTCGAGCGTGGGATCGCGGTAGAGCTCGAGCAGACCGGCCTCGATCTCCATGACCTCCTCCGCTCGCGTACGCTCACCCGACCGCTGACGCTCCAAGATCCGGTCCGTCAGGTAGTAGTAGCGCAGGTAGTAGCTCGGCACGGCCCCGAGGGCGCGGACGATGTCGGCGGGGGTCCCGGTCTCGTCGGCGATCTCCTCGATCGAGGTCTCCAGGATCTCGGGGAGCCGGTCCACCCCGTCGACCCTCACCGCTCGCTCCCACGACAGATGGTTGAGGCCGACGTGCTCCAGTTCGACGCGCTCGGGCTCGACACCGAAGTGCGCGGCGAAACGGCGCTGGAACCCGATCGCGACGTTGCACAGGCCAAGCGCCCGATGGCCCGCGTCCAGCAGCGCCTGCGTCACCAGGCCGGTCGGGTTCGTGAAGTCCACGAACCACGCGCCGGGTGCGGCACGGCGCTCGGCCTGCTCGGCGAGCTCGAGCACCACCGGGACGGTCCGCAGGGCCTTCGCGAACCCGCCCGGACCCGTCGTCTCCTGCCCGATGCAGCCGAACCGCGGTGGGATCGTCTCGTCCAGGTAGCGAGCCTGCTGCCCTCCCACACGCAGCTGCACGATCACGAGATCCGCGCCGTCGAGGGCCGCATCCCGGTCATCGGTCCGCTCGAGCCGGCCCGTCCAGTCGACCTTGCGCAGCATGCGCTCGGCGAGGGCGCCGACGATCTCGAGCCGATCCCGGTCGATGTCGAGGAGCGCGAGGGCGTCGATCGGGAACCGGTCGGCGCGGCGGGCGAAGCCCTCGACGAGTTCCGGCGTGTAGGTGCTCCCGGCGCCGACGACCGCGACTTTCACACCCATCCGCCCGAAGCGTACACTCGCAGCGATGCAATCGTTAGGAAACTTTCCTGACCCATTCCTCGCCGAGATCGTCGCTCAACCCGAAGCGATCCGACGCGCCGCCACCGCCATGGCCGAGCAGCGGGACGTGGTCGATCGCGTGCGGGACGCGGCGTCCGGCCGCACGTTGGTCTTCACCGGGATGGGGAGCTCCTACGACGCCTGCTACCCGATTGTGACCGACCTGGCCAGGCACGGGGTCCTGTCACTGCTCGCGGACTCGGCCGAGCTCCTCCACTTCCGGCGACCGATCCTGACGGCGGCGACGCTCGTGGTGATCGTCAGCCAGTCCGGGGAGAGCGCCGAGATCGTCCGCCTCGCGACCGAGCTCTCGACGCTGTCCGCGCCGGCGCCGATCGTCTCGATCACCAACGGCCTCGACAACGGCCTCGCGCGACGCGCCGGTCTCCGCCTGGACACCCGCGCGGGTGTCGAGATCGGCCCGTCCACGAAAACGTTCGTGGCGTCCCTGACGATGCTCGGGGGACTCGCCCGGGTCCTCGAGGGCGACGACGTGGAAACCGCGGCGGAAGGTCTCAGCGCCGACGCGGCGGAAGCGGCCCGCGCCGCCGAGCGCCTGCTCGCCGACCCCGTGACGCTCGCCGACCGGCTCGCGGCACACCTCCGCGGTCGAGACGTCTTCCTCCTCGGGCGGGGGGCGGCACGCGCCGCCACGGAGATGGGTGCGCTCACGATGAAGGAAACCGGCGTGATGGCCGAGTCGCTCGAGTCGGCCATGTTCCGTCACGGGCCCCTCGAGCTCGCCGGTCCCGGGATGTCCGCGATCGTCGTCGCCACCGAGCCCGAGACCCGTGCGCTGGATCTGTCGCTCGCGGCCGAGCTCGTGGAGGCCGGCGCCGCCGTCCTGGTCGTATCGCCCGACGGCGAGCGACCCGACCGTGCCCACGGGGTCGCGACGGGCTTCGACGATCGCACGCTCGCGTCCGCCGTGTCGGTGCTGCCGATCCAACTGCTCGCCTGGAAGCTCTCGAGCGAAGCGGGCAGGACGCCCGGCTCGTTCACGCGGGCCTCGAAGGTGACGACGCGTGAATAGGGTCGGGACCGTCGACGACCTGGAGGGCCTCCGGTGAGCCGGTCGGCGCTCCTGGCGGTGGACGGCGGAGGCTCGAAGGTCGATGCGGCGCTCCTCTCGCGCACGGGCGACGTGCTCGGCGCGGCGCGGGTACCCGACCCGAAGTGGGAGGACA
This sequence comes from Actinomycetota bacterium, assembly GCA_036845105.1. Lineage (GTDB taxonomy): Bacteria > Actinomycetota > UBA4738 > UBA4738 > HRBIN12 > HRBIN12. The sequence goes on from DAIUEM010000260.1 coordinate 2,841, forward strand.
CCGGCGACGAACTCCACATGGAGTCGATCGGCGCGGCGCTCGAGGCGGCGGCGCTCGACGCGGGGCTCGATCCCGCCGCGCGCCCGATCGCGGACATGGGCGTCTACTGCCTCGCCGGCGCCGATCTGCCCGCCGACGACCGCAGGATCCTGCGGGGTCTGCACCGTCGCGGCTTCACCGGCGTGAACGTGCTGCGCAATGACACGTTCGCGGTGCTCCGCGCCGGGACGGAGCGCGACTGGGGTGTCGGGGTGGTCTGCGGGTTCGGCACGAACTGCTCGGGCGTCGCGCCGAACGGCCGGCAGTACCGGCTCCCCGCGATCGGGCGGATCTCGGGCGATTGGGGGGGCGCGGTCGAGATCGGCGAGACGGCGCTCTGGCACGCGATCCGCGCTCGTGACGGGCGGGGACCGGCCACGACGCTCGCGACGAGCGTGCCGAAGGCGCTCGGGCTACGCACGCCGCGCCAGGTGATGGAGGCCCTGTACCTCCGGCGTATGGACGAGGCGCGTCTGGCCGAGCTGGCTCCGATCATCTTCCGGGCC
>DAIUEM010000261.1:0-3368 GCA_036845105.1 Actinomycetota bacterium
CGGGCGAGTGGCGGAATATGGCAGACGCGCAGGATTCAGGTTCCTGTGAGGGCAACCTCGTGGGGGTTCAAGTCCCCCCTCGCCCACCGACCCGATGACGCCGCCGGGAGGAGCGCCGCCGCCGCGGCGAACCGGTCGCGTCACGGCTCACATGTCGGCTGCGGCATGCCGGTGATCTCGGGAGCGCCGACCTCGACCGGCACGGGCGGCGGGAGGGGGCGGCGGATCACGCGCGCGAACAGCGAGAGCGACGGCAGGCGGAGCAGGCCGGCGATCACGATCGCGGTCGGAACGCCCCAGGCGACGGCGGCCCACCCGATCGCGGGACCGCCGGCGATCTGACCGATCGCGTCCATCTGGCCGGCCATCGAGTTCACGGTGGCGCGGGTCGAGGGCTCGAGCCCGCGGTTCAGCCATGCCGTGAAGACCGGCTCGCGGATCTCGCGCAGGAGCGAGACGACCCAGAACGCGCCGAGCGCGAGCCAGAAGCCGTGCGCGAGGCCGAACGCCACCACGGCCCCGACGAGCAGGACCTCGATGCCGGCGAGGACCTTCGTCGCCTCTGCTCGGTCCGCCAGGTCCGCGCGCCGCTTCAGCAGCTCGGCCCCCGCGAGGGCGAGCAGGAGCCCGACGGCCTCGATCGCGCCGAACCAGGCGACGAGGCCGAGACGACCGGTCTCGGGGAAGGACGTGCCCTCGAGGAGGTGGAGCGTCCACAGGCGGTCGAACCCCTCGGTGGCCGCGCCGTGCAGGATCGCGACCGCGAACACCAGCAGGAGGAAGTGGCTCGTGCGCACGCCCCGCACGCCGTCGCGAAACGTGTCGCGGAGCCTGGCGCGCTCGCCCTTCGCCGCCCGGTGGAAGTGCTCCTCGGGCATCCGCCAGACGAGGATGCCGGTCAGCAGGAGGAACCCGATCCCGCTCGCGACGAAGGGGAGCCCGAGCCCGACCGCGCCGAGCCCAACCGCGGCCGGGATCCCGAGGAGCGCGCCGAGTTGCCAGTGCTGCGCCCCCCGCACGTACAGGCTCGCGGCGGCCTCCTCGCCGACCTCGTCGGTGATCCACGCCTCCTGCGCGCCGCTCGTGAACGCGTAGCCGACCCCCCAGAGCGCCTGGCCGAGGACGAGGAACGGGAAGCTCGCGACCGCGCCGGTCACGAGGTACCCGATGCCGGTTAGCGCGAACCCGATCTGGATCGACAGCCGTCGGCTCACGGTGTCGGCGACCACGCCGGTCGGGACCTCGGAGAGCAGCGCGGCGCCCTCCAGGACCGTGCCGAGGATCAGGAGCCGGAACGGTCCGAGACCGGCCTCCACGATGAAGTAGACCGAGAACACCGTGCCCATCAGCGTGAACAGGAAGCCGCTCGCGGCCTCGGTCCACAGGTAGACCGTTGCGGCGGGGAGGGTTCGGCGGTCTGCGGTCATCGGTCTCGATCCACGGCTCGGGACGCGGCGTCACGTCGGCTCGACAGGGGAACGAGCACCACGCGATGGGGCCATCGCGGCGGTTCGAGGGTGCTCGTGGAGCGAGCTACGACATCGCCCGGGTATCCTGCGCGGCCGACGTCGGGACGTCAACCGTCCGAGGATGGGCCGGCCCAGGAGAGGAGTGCCGGCCCATCCACACGCGCTCCGGGGTATAACGTAGAGTGATGCACTCAACGTGGGGACGCAACCTCAACGTCTGGGGGTAGACTGACGACGTGGACCTCACCCTTTCCAGCAGAGGCGATTACGTCCTGCGGGCGGCGATCCACCTCGCGCGGGCCTGGGACGGCGAGGGCAGGTACAGCAAGATCCGCGAGGTCGCCGACGCGATGGCGCTCCCCCGTTCCTACACGCCGCAGATGCTCGGCGTGCTCGCGAAGGCGGGCCTGGCCGAGGCGAAGGCGGGGCGCGTCGGCGGCTACCGGCTCACGCGCGACCCGGCCTCGATCCCGGTCCTCGAGGTGATCGAGGCCGCCGAGGGGTACCTGAGCTCGCGGCGGTGCCCGATGCGGGGCGGACCGTGCCACTGGGACGACGTCTGCGCGCTCCATCCCACCTGGGTGAAGGCCTCCGAGGCGATCCGCTCGACGCTCGAGCGGACGTCCCTGGCCGAGGTCGCTGCCGTCGACCGGCGTCTCGCGAGCGGCGAGGTCGTCGCGCCCGCCCCGTCGCCCGGGCATCGGCCCCGCGTCGGTGCGAGGCGCCGCTCCCCCCGCTGAGCGTCGCGGCGTCGGGCGGTTCCCGGGTCGAAGGGGACTCCACCCGTGGGCCGTTCGACCCTCCGACGCGCTCCCCCGGGGGGGTACCACTAGGTGTCGGGAGGTACGGGGATGGCTACGTGGGAAGGGTTCCGCCAGTGCCCCGGCTGCGGGTACGACATCTTCACCGGGGACGGCGTTCGTTCGTGCTCGTGGGGAGACTGCCCGTACCTGCCGGAGGAGCTCGACGTCTTCTGCCCCGAGTGCCGGTTCAACCTCTTCACGATGGAGGGGAACCCGCCCTGCGAGGACCCGATGACGTGCGAGCACGCCGAGGGTCCGCGAGCGCACGTGGCGAACATCCGCGCCGTGATGGAGCGGCCGCCGGCCTGAGCGGAGCCGTCAGGGTCCGGCGCGCAGGCCCTCGGGGACGGTGGTCGCCGGCTGATCGAGGTTGGGGTGGCGCACGGGCAGCGTCACCGTGAACCTGCTGCCCTCGCCCTCGACGCTGTGCACCTCGATCGAGCCGCCCAGATGGCGGAGCAGATCCTGCACGAGCGAGAGCCCGAGCCCGGCCCCGCGGAACGTGCGCGTGCTCGACTGGTCCACCTGGTAGAAGCGATCGAAGATCCGCGGCAGCTCGTCCGCCGGGATGCCGATGCCGTGGTCCTGCACCCAGAACACGATCGCGTCGTCCCGCGCGACCGCCCCGAGCTCGCACGGCGCGCCGTCCGGCGAGTACTTCATCGCGTTGTCGACGAGGTTCTGCAGGACGCGGGAAAGGAGCTGCCGATCGGTCGTGAGCACGGGGAGGTCGCCCGTGATCCGGACGTCCACCCGACCCCCTTCGGCGCCGAGGCTCTCGATCACCTCTCGCACGAGGTCCTCGAACAGCACGCGCCCGAGGGCGAGCGGCAGCTGCTGGCTCTCGATCCGCGACGCCGTGAGGAGATCCTCGATCAGGCGCTGGAGCCGGTCGCCCTGCCGCTCCATGCGCTCGAGGAACTCCGCGCGCATCACCGCGTCGTTCGCGAACTCCGGCTGGCGCAACGTCTTCGCGTAGCCGATGAGGGCGGCGACCGGCGTCCGGAGCTCGTGTGAGACCACGGCGACGAACTCGCCCTTCATCCGGTTCAGCTCGCGGAGCTCGTCGACCGTGTGGTGCTCCTTCTCGAGCAGC
>DAIUEM010000262.1:0-3355 GCA_036845105.1 Actinomycetota bacterium
GGGCTCTCCCTCGGCGGCGAGCGCGGCCATGAGCATGATGGGATCTCGGCGCCGCGGATAGGTGGTCGGACCGATGTCGGGACCGCGCGTAGACTCGCGAGCCATGGAGCAGCGGGTGAGCCTCGTCACGCTCGGCGTGGCCGACGTGGAGCGGGCGAGGACCTTCTACGAGCGGCTCGGATGGACACCGACGCTCGTGCTCGACGACGTCGTCTTCTTCCAGGCCGGCGGGTCGGTGGTCTCGCTGTGGGGACGGGACCAGCTGGCCGAGGACTCGGGCGTCGACGATCCAGGCGGGTGGGGCGGCGTGACGCTCGCGCACAACGTCCGTTCGCCCGAGGAGGTGCGACAAGTGGTGGAGCAGGCGCGCGCGGCGGGTGCCAGCGTGACCCGCGAGCCCGCCGAGACCTCCTGGGGCGGCTACAGCGGGGTCTTCGTCGACCCGGACGGGCACCCCTGGGAAGTGGCGCACAACCCCGGGTTCGAGCTCGGTCCGGACGGCAGCATCACGCTCCCGCGGGGCTGAGGACCGGCGGCGTCAGACGCGGGTCGCGCGCTGGCCGCGCGCGAGGATCTCCTCGAGCTCGGCCAGCCGCTCGTCGGACGCGACCGCCATGTCCTGGAAACGCTGACGGAGCTCGGTGATCGTGTCCGAGACGCGCCGGAGCGCGGCCTCCAGCTCGGCCACACGCGCGGCCATCTCCCCCCTGTCGTTCTGCGCGGGCGGGGGCGGAACGGCCCAGACGCCGCCCGCGGCGGGCGCCGCCGAGGACGGCTCCTCGACGAGGCGGACGACGGGCGGGACGGCAGGCTGCTCCTCCTCGCCCTCGGTCCGGTCCGACGGCGGTCCCTCATCGCTCAGGACCGGCGCGGGGCGGGTCTCGGCCTCGAACGCGGCCTCGGCCGCCGTCAGGTCGACCAGATCGGCGGCCTCGGCCGACAGCGCCTCGGCCGCCGCGAAGTCCATGAGCGGACGCTCGGGCATCGTGGAGGTGGGCGGCGGCGGCGGATCGCCCTCTCGCAACTGCCGCTGGTACTCGAGGATGCGGTGCATGATGTCCTCGTGCTCCGTCTCATCCCCGTTCTGCCCAGCCGCCCCCATCGTCGTCTCGTCCGACATCGGCCACCCTCCCAACCCCTGCCTGGCGGCAATCGTAGAGGGTGTTTCGGTTAAGCGCTATCCCGTAGATCCTTCGGCCTACAGCGTCACGGGCCCAGGTCGTAGTCGAGCCACCTCGGGGCCCGCGACAGGACCTCGACGACCGGGTTCGCCCATCGCCCCTCGTCGTGCGCGTCGTCGCGTCGCTTGATCGCGCGGTTGGCGACGAAGGCGCCGACGCTCCGCAGCGGCTCCGGCGGGAACCGCTTCGGCCGCAGGTCGACGAGCGGCAGGTCGAGCACGTCGCCCTCGCGCCCGAGCGCGCGGTGCGCGAGGATCCGTCCGCCCAGGTGCGAGGGCCCCACCCCGTTGCCCGTGTAGCCGTGCCCCGCGTGCACCGTGCCGGGCTCGAGCGTGGTGAACGCCGGCACGTGCCGCGCTGAGACGTCGATCGGGCCGCCCCACGCCGCCTCGACCGCCACGTCCGAGAACGTCGGGAACATGCGGTGGAGGTCGCGGATCGCGCCGCGGATCGGGCCCTCGTCGTACGCGTACCGCCGGTCGATCGTGCGCGCGAAGTCCGGCTGCACCCCGCCGATCCCGAACGCGATCCGCCCGTCCGGCGTCGTCCGGACGTAGTGGACCGACGCGCGCGTGTCCCACAGGCCCGTCCCGTCGGTCCATCCGAGCTCGGCGAGGCGCTCCGGGGCGGGCTCCGTCAGCACGATGTAGGTGCCGCGGACCGTGATCTCGCGGCGGAACCGGCGCCAGTGCTGCGCCCACGCGTTCAGCGCGATGACCGCCGAGCCCGCACGCACGGCGCCGTGGGGCGTCCGCGCGACCGGCGGCTTGCCGACGTGGAACCGCGTGACCGGCGTGTGCTCGAAGATCCGCACGCCCCGCGCGAGGAGCTCGCGCCGGAGCCCTCGGGCCAGGCGAGCCGGGTGCACGGTGGCCCCGAACGTCGTCTCGAGCGCGCCGCGGAACACGGGCGAGCCGATCCGCGCCCGCGCTTGCTCCGCGTCCAGCACGCGGAAGCGGTCGAGGATCCCGAGCCGCTTGGCCGTCGCGAGCAGCTCCTCCCACCCCTCGCCCGCCTCGCGGGTCGAAACCTCCAGCTCGCCGTCGTGCGCGAACCACGCGTCGACGTCGTGCTCCCGGCACCATGCCCCGATCGTCTCGACCGAGGCCTGCCCCGCCCGGCACAGGCGGAACGCGTCCGCGTCGCCGAACCGTCGGCAGAGCGTCGGGAGCTGGTGCCAGAACGAGTTCACGAAGCCTCCGTTGCGGCCGCTCGGCCCGCCGCCGCAGATGTCCTGCTCCAGGATCACCACCTCGGCACCCGGGTCGAGCTCCTTCACGAACCAGGCTGTCCACATCCCCGTGTACCCGCCGCCCAGGACGACCACGTCGGCCGACACGTCGCGGGCGAGCGGGGGGCACGGCTCGCCGGCCAGCTCGGGGACCAGCAGCGCCTCGCGGAGCCACCATCCTCGCCCCGCGTCGGGCGGCACCCGGATCTCGGTCGCCTCGTCTCCCACGGGCGAACGCTATCGCGATTTGCGCCCGCTCCGCTCCCGCTCTAGCGTCCTGAACGCCCGTTCAACGGAAGGGTTCCCGCATGACCGAGCGTCGGATCCGGTCCCTCCCCTTCACGCACCGCCACGACGTCCTCACCGAGGACGAGGTCACCGGCCTGCACGAGCGCAGCCTCGAGATCCTCGAGCGCGTCGGCGTCACGACGTCGAACCTCGGGCTGCTCGAGACGATGGCCGAGGCCGGCCAGGTCGTCGACCGGGACGCACGGCGGATCCGGTTCGACCCGGCGTTCGTCGAGGAGGTGCTGCGGCGGTCCCCGAGCAGGTACACGCTCGCAGCGCGCGACCCGGCGCTCGACCTGCCGCTCGACGGCTCCGGCGGGTACCTCGCGACCGACGGGTGCCCGGCCGACGTGATCGACCTCGACACGGGCGAGCGCCGCCCCGGCACGAAGCGCGATCTCGAACGGATCACGCTCCTGGCCGACGCGCTGCCGCAGATCGCGTTCCACTGGCAGCCGGTGAGCGCGAACGACGCGCCGGTGCCGGTCCGCCCGATCCACGAGACCCACGCGCAGCTGCCGAACACGACGAAGCACATCCAGCAGATGACCGCGATCGACCCCTTCAACGCCCTGGGCATCGTCGAGATGGCGCAGGTCGTGGCGGGCGGCTCGGAGGCGCTCCGGGCCCGGCCGATCGTGTCGAACTTCCAGTG
>DAIUEM010000263.1:0-3317 GCA_036845105.1 Actinomycetota bacterium
TGTGGTCGCGCTGCACGTCGCGCGCGAGCGCGAGCTGCCGCTTGCCGTCCACGACGACGTCGAGCAGCACGTTCGCGCCCCCGGCGTGCATGACGTGGAACAGCTCCTTCGCGTCGACCGAGACGGGGGTCGACTCCATCCCCTGTCCGTAGACGACGGCCGGGACGCGCCCTGCAGCGCGAAGCTTGCGGGCGACGCCCTTGCCGGTTCCCTCGCGTCGTTCGGCGACCAGCTTCAGTTCCATGGTTGGACCTCTCGTGGGATCGGGTTGGACCTCTCGTGGGATCTGGGTGCCCTCGCAGGCCGGGGAATGGTACCAAGCGCGGCCGCCATCCGGCCCTCGACCTGCGGGAACGCGCCCGACCGATACCGGAGCCCGTCCTCCAGCGTCTTTGGAGGTGTGGGACCTATGGTGAGCACCGAGGTGGCGAGGGACACCGCGACCGAGGGACGCCTGACCGAGCTCTACGTCCGGCACGCGCCCGCCGCGCAGCGCCTCGCGTTCCTCCTCACCGGCGACCGAGCGCAGGCGGAGGACCTAGTCCAGGAGGCGTTCGTCCGGGTCGTCGGGCAGTTCGGACACCTGCGGGTCCCCGATGCGTTCGGCGCGTACCTGCGGCGCACGATCGTGAACCTGCACACGTCGCAGCTCCGGCGGAAGCGTCTGGAGCGTGCCTGGCTCGAGCGCGAACGCCACGCCCCCACGGCCGTGACGCCCGAGGTCGGCGGCCGCGAGGAGCTGTGGCATGCGGTGCTCGCGCTGCCACCGCGACAGCGCGCCGCGGTGGTGCTCCGCTTCTACGAGGACCTGTCCGAGCGCGAGACCGCCGAGGTCCTGCGCTGCTCCCCCGCCGCCGCGAAGGCGCTCGTGGCCCGCGCGATGGAGACCCTCCGAACCGAGATCCGGAAGGACGAGCCATGAACGACCTCGAGCGGAACCTGCGGACCCTGCTGGACGACAAGGCCTCGGCCGCAGGCGTGCCGGAGCCGGATGTGCGGCTCCTGCGTCGCGCTCGGCGACGCCAGATGGGCACGGTGCTCGCTGGCGCCCTCGGCGTGGCCGCGATGCTCGGTGGGGTGGTCCTCGTGATCTGGGCGTTCGGGCCCTCGCGCGGTGGGACGCCGGCGGACCCCCTCGAACCGAGGGTCGAGACGACGGTGAACGGCGTCACCGTCTCGCACCCCGAGAGCTGGAAGGTCGTCGATCCGGTCGAGGCGGGCATCACCCCGGAGACGGAGACGACCACCCGGCTGATCCTGCTGATGTCGAACGCCGAGGAGATCACGCCCGAGGCGATCTCGTGCCCCGGGCTCTCGGGCGACGCGGGCGGCGGGCTCGTCATGACGATCCAGGAGGTACCGCTCGCGCTCGCCGGCGAGGGCGCGAAGCCATGGCCGGTCGAGCTCGTCTCGCTGATCGAGCCCGGTCAGGGTGAGGTCGGCCCGTCGGGTTGCCTCCCGGGGTGGGCTTTCCTGCGAGCGAGCTGGACCGAGGCCGGCAGAGGGTTCGAGGCGCGCGTCGGCTTCGGGCCCGACGTGAGCGGGCCCGAACGCGATGCGCTGCAGGCGGCGTTCGACAGCCTCCTCTTCGCGCCGGCCGAGGGTGCGCCCGAGGCGGTCGTGCTCGCAACCGGCACGGCGGGCGGCGAGGACTGGGAGCTGATCGCCCAGCGCGCGAAGGACGGCATGGTGCTGTCGCTCGAGTGGTCCTCTGGCGGGAGGAGCGGTTTCGGCCCGTCGGGCGTCCCCGCGAGCCTGTCCTTCGGCGTTCAGGCCCTCGGCCAAGGAGCTGACCGAGAGCTGATCGTCTACGGAGCGGCGGGGAGCCCGATCGTCCGCGTCGAGTACGAGCCGGCTGTCGGCGGGCCGGCGGTCTCGGCGCCCGTGATCGACGTCCCGGATCAGATCGATCCCCGGGTCGGCGCGTTCGTGCTGGTCTATCCCGGCCCCGTGGAGGGTGCAGGAGAGCTGCGAGGTCTCGACGCGGACGGCCGCGTCCTGGCGACGGTGGGGACACGTCCGCCGCCCGCGGAGGGCGACTGACACCATCCACCGGAGACCCCCGATGTACCGCCTCGGCGCCGGCAGGGGAGCATCGGACGTTACCGCGATGAAACGGCCTCGTCGAGCGTCTATGGTTCGTGATGGGCCCGCGGACCGATATCGTCGGCAGCGTCGTGAGCGAGGACGGGCGGCACGATGAAGGGCGGATCGAGCGGCTGTACCTGCAACATGCGCCGGCCGCGACCCGGCTCGCGTATCTGATCGTCGGCGACGCCTTTCTCGCAGAGGACATCGCCCAGGAGGCGTTCATCCGCGTGACCGGACGCTACGGGCACCTCCGGTCCCCGAGCGCGTTCGAGGCGTATCTTCGCCGAACGGTCGTCAACCTCTGCACGTCGCAGTTCCGACATCGGAAGGTCGAGCGGGCGTACCTCGAGCGCGAGGCGCCGTGGCTGGCCTCGACCGTCGATCCCCCCACCATCGGTGAGCACGACGAGCTGCGCTCGGCGCTCCGAGCACCACCGCCGCGGCAGCGCGCCGCGGTGGCGCTCCGCTACTACGAAGACCTGTCCGAGCAGCAGACCGGCGAGGTGCTCGGCGTCTCGGCCTCGGCCGTGCGCTCGCTGGTGCTCCGCGCGATGACGACGCTGCGCGAGCGCGTCCGGAGGGACGAGCCATGAACGACCTCGAACGGGAGGTCCGCATGGTGCTCGAGCGTGACGCCGAGCGCGCGCCGCTCGTCACCGAGGCGCCGCCACACCTCCGGTCGCGCGTCCGGCGGCGGCAGATTGCGTCGGCCGCGATCGGTGTCGGCGTGGCGGTCGCCCTGACGGTGGCCGCCGTGCTCGGCATCGGCGCGCTCACCCGAGCGGATGGGGGAACCCCGGCCGAGCCGGAGCCCCCCGACGCGGCGCCGGTCGTCATCGAGCGCGGCTCGGTTCAGGGGTGGGACTGGCTGCTATCGGCTTCCGAAGACGGCACGTGTGTCGCGCTCACGGACAGGCGCGGCTCGACGACACTCTGCCCGACGGACGAGGAGATCGCGGCTCTCGGCCTGCCGGAGAGCAACGATCTCATCGGTGTGGCAGTTCGTAGCGTGCGGCCGCCCGGGCCAGAGGCTCTGTTCGTGTTTGGGATCGTGTCGCCGCGAGTGTCCGAGGTCAGGGTGAGCGACCGGGCGTTCATGGAGGCATCGGGCTTCGCGTTCCGTCGAGCCCCGACTCCGATCGAATCGGATCGTGGCTTCTTCGTCGGACGGTACGACGGATACCCGTATCCGGTCGTCCCCGATGACCACATCGGGGTCATCGCGC
>DAIUEM010000264.1:0-3312 GCA_036845105.1 Actinomycetota bacterium
TGTACTGCGGCATCTGCGTCGAGGTCTGCCCGTTCGACGCGCTGTTCTGGAGCCCCGAGTTCGAGTACGCGACGCACGACATCGTGGAGCTCATCCACGAGAAGGAGAAGCTCGAGGAGTGGACCTACACGGTCCTGCCGCCGCCGGAGCTCGAGATCGGGGCGGAGCCGGTCGCTGAGGAAGCCGGTTCGACGGACGTGACGCCGGGGATCGCCGCACTCGCGGCGCCAGGAGGCGCCGCTCCGTCGGCTCCCCCGGCGTCCGCGAGCGCTCCTGCGCCTCCTGCCTCGGCTCCGGCGCCTGCCGCCTCGCCCGCGCCCGCGGCCGAGGCACCGGCCGCGCCTGCTGAGCCCCCTGCCGCGGCACCTGCGGCTGCTCCGGCTCCGGCTGCGGCGGCGGAGCGGGTGGAGGTGTCGATCGACCAGGAGACGTACGACCGCGTCTACGCGGAGCTGATCGCGAAGGGGACGGCGGAGCGGGTGGCGCAGGGGCAGGCGCGGCGCGCGGCGATGATCGCGGCCCGGAAGAAGGCTGCGGGGGAGGCCTGAGGGTGAGCTCACAGGAGTACGCGTTCGTCGTCCTCGCCCTCGTCGGGACGGTCTCGGCCGTGCGGGTCGTGACGGCGAGGAACGTCGTGCGCGCGGCCCTGTACCTGGTGGCGACGCTCGCGTCGGTCGGGGCGGTGTATCTGCTCCTCGGCTCCGAGTTCGTGGGGTGGGTCCAGATCCTGATCTACGTCGGCGCGATCGTGATCCTGTTCCTGTTCGGGCTCATGCTCACGAAGGCGCCGATCGGGCGCGAGGCGCTCGACAACCGGAGCCGCGCGATCGGCGCCCTCGTGGGGCTCGCGATCCTCGCCGGCCTGGTGTTCCTGATCCAGAACGCGTTCGCGTGGAACGACCCGAAAGTGGAGCTCGCGCAGGCGACCTCCGGCGCGATCGGGGAGGCGATCTTCCGGCACTACGTCCTGCCGTTCGAGGCCGTCTCGTTCGTCCTGCTCGCCGCGTTGATCGGCGCGGTGGTGCTCTCGAGGAAGGACGAGCGCCCGTGATCAGGCTCCCGCTCGTGCTGTTCTTCTCGGCGGCGCTGTTCTCGATCGGCGTGTACGGCGTCCTGGCACGACGCAACGCCGTCCTCGTGCTGATGTCGATCGAGCTCATGCTGAACGCCGTCAACGTGAACCTCATCGGGTTCTCGCAACTGTGGCGCGATCTCACTGGCCAGGTGTTCGCGCTGTTCGTGATCGCCATCGCGGCCGCCGAGGTCGGCATCGGGCTCGCGATCGTGATCTTGATCTACCGGAACCGCGAGACGATCAACCTGGACGAAGTGAGCCTCCTCAAGTGGTAGTCGCCTTCGTCCTCACGCAGGAAGAGGTCGCGGAGGCCGCGGGCTCGGCCGGCCTGACGCGGTACGCCTGGGTCATCGCGCTGCTGCCGCTCGTCTCTGCGGCCCTGACGCTGTTCTTCGGCAAGCGCACCCCGGGCCGCGGCTGGATCTACGGCGTCCTCACGGTCGGGACGGGGTTCGTTCTCTCGCTCGGGGTGCTGTGGCACTTCGTGACGGGCGGCGGCGCGCACGCGTCGGCCGTCGACTGGTTCCAGATCGGGTCGCTCGAGATGATGCTCGGGCAGTACGTCGATGGCCTCACCGCGGTCATGCTCGTCGTCGTCACGGCGGTCTCGCTGTGCGTCCACGTCTACTCGATCGGCTACATGCACGGCGACTCGCGGTTCACCTGGTTCTACGTGGCGCTATCGCTGTTCACTGCCGCGATGCTGAACGTCGTCATCGCCGACAACCTGTTCCAGCTGGTCGTCGGCTGGGAGGTCATGGGGTTCTGCTCGTACATCCTGATCGGGCACTGGTGGGAGGAGCACGTGAACTCCAGCTCCGCCATCAAGGCCTTCATCACGACGAGGATCGGCGATGTGCCGTTCTTGTTCGGGGTGTTCGTGCTCATCGCCGCGACCGGGTTCACGACCTCGAACATCCAGGAGATCGGCCACCTCGTCGGCGGCGAGGAGATGGCCCGTGGGACCGTGTCGATCGCCGCCCTCCTGCTGTTCGGCGGCGCGATCGGGAAATCCGCACAGTTCCCGCTCCACGTATGGCTGCCGGACGCGATGGCCGGCCCCACGCCGGTCTCCGCCCTGATCCACGCCGCCACGATGGTCGCGGCCGGCGTCTACATGGTCGGGCGGACGTACGAGGTCTTCGTCAACGCCGACCCGTGGGTCCTGCAGTTCGTGGGGGTCATCGGGGTCATCACGGCGGTCGGCGCCGGGCTGCTCGGCCTGGTCCAGGACGACATCAAGCGCGTCCTCGCGTACTCGACCGTGTCGCAGCTCGGCTACATGATCACGCTGATGGCGGCCGGGCCCGCCGGGCGCAACGCGGCGTTCTTCCATCTGTTCACGCACGCGTTCTTCAAGGCGCTGCTGTTCCTGGGGTCGGGCTCGGTGATCCACGCCTGCCACACCAACAACATGAGCGAGATGGGCGGCCTCCGGAAGCCGATGCCCGTCACGTTCTGGACGTTTCTGATCGGGTCGCTGGCGCTGGCCGGCATCCCGCCGCTCGCCGGGTTCTTCTCGAAGGACGAGCTGCTCGTCGCGCTCGAGCACGACCACCAGATCGTCCTGTTCGGGCTCCTGCTGTTCACCGCGGCGGTGACCGCCTTCTACACCGCCCGGATGGTCCTGCAGACCTTCTTCGGGACGTACCGAGGTCACGGCCACCCGCACGAGTCGCCGGTGTCGATGACCGGCCCGCTCGTCTTCCTCGCGGCGGCCACCGTCGCGGTCGGGTTCCTGGGCTTCGCGGAGACCGGCGCCCCGTTCTTCGACTGGGTGTTCCTCGAGGAGCCGGAGGCCATCACCTTCGTGCCGTGGGTCGCCGCGCTGTCGGTGGCCGCGGCGGGGCTCGGCCTCCTGGGGGGGTGGGCCGTGTACCGGACCTGGCGGGCCGAGGATCCGCTCGTCGCGCTGGGCTCCGCGTACACGCTGCTCGCGAGGAAGTACTACCTGGACGACATCTATTGGAAGGGCATCATCCGTCCGATCCGGGACGAGGTCGCGGCGTTCGCGAACTGGACGAACCAGGTCGTGATCGACGGCGTCGTGAACGGCGCCGCGACGGTCACGCGGTACCTCTCGGGCGGGATCAAGGCCTTCGACGAGGAGGTCATCGACGGGGCCGTCAACGGCCTGGGGCAGACGGCCGGGTTCACCGGTGGCCTGCTGCGGTACCTGCAATCCGGCAACGTCCAGCGCTACGCGGCGTTCCTGTTCGCCGGCGTGGTGATCCTGG
>DAIUEM010000265.1:0-3306 GCA_036845105.1 Actinomycetota bacterium
ACTTGTCCTCTGGTACGTCGCCAAAACGTCATTTTCCGTTTGCGCCGTCGCGCGCGACCTGCGGCGAAAATGCGGCGGGCATACCGCGCCGCGACGCTCTAGCGTCGCGGAATCCGTCACTTAGCCCTGTTCAAGACTCATGCAGTGACAGTGGACAGTGCGGTAGCGCTGTTGCGAACTTACCGCACTCGGTTTTGGAGCGCTCGACGCGCTCCGCGACGAGGTGGAGCGTGTCGAGCCCGGCTTCGCGGCGGCGATCTCCGGGTTCCGTGCCCTGTCGATGCCGTTCCATGCCGCGACGACCCAGCTCGAGCTCGGGGAGTGGCTCGCCGCACAGGGTCGAGGAGAAGACGCCCGGCCGCTGCTTGCCGAGGCGAGCGAGGTCTTCGAGCGCCTCCGCGCCCGGCCCTCGCTCGAGCGCGTGGAGCGGGTCGAGCAGCAGATCGCTCAGGCGCCGGGGCGGCCGGTGATCTCGGCCACCACGGCCGAGTAGTCCAGGTCCCCGAGACCGCTCGCCTGCGCCTGTTCGTACCAGTCCTCGGCGGCCCGCGCGACGCGAAGGTCCACGCCCCGGCGCTCGGCCGCGTCCAGGATGAGGCGCGCGTCCTTCAGCATCAGGGAGAGCCGGAAGCTCGGGTCGTACACGCCGCTCTCGATCTTGTCGAGCTTCGCCTCGAGCGCCGGGCCGATCCTCGACCCGAGCAGCACCGGGACCGACCTCTGACGCTCCAGGCCGAGCGCGTCGGCCAACGCGAGCGCCTCGCCGACGAGCGACATCATCCCCGACAGCGTCGAGTTCGCGACCAGCTTCATCGCGGCGCCCGAGCCCTGGGGGCCAAGGTGCGACGGCGTGCCGAACGCGGCGAGCACGTCGCGCCACCGGGCGAACGAGGCCTCGCTCGCGCCGACGAACACCTTGAGGCTCCCGTCCGCGGCGTTCGAGACGCTGCCCAGCACCGGCGCGTCGATCAGCTCCACGCCCTCCGGCATCCGTGCCGCGACAGCGGCGACGGCATCGGGCCCGATCGTCGACATGTCGATCAGGGTGGCGCCCGCCCCGACGGCGCGAACGACGCCGTCCGGGCCGAACAGCACGTCCTCGAGCGCCACCTGCGCCGTGACCATCGTGATCGACGCCTCGACGTCGCGGACCGCGTCCGCGGGCGTGTCGGCGATCCTCGCTCGGCCGGCGAAGGGCTCGGCCTTCTCGCGGGAGCGGTTCCACACCGTGACCTCGTGCACGGCCTCGATCAGCCGGGCGGCCATCGGCGCGCCCATCGCACCCAACCCGAGGAACGCCAGTCGCGTCATCGTGATCCTCCTCCCTCTCGACCTCGCCGCCGC
Organism: Actinomycetota bacterium; assembly: GCA_036845105.1. Lineage (GTDB taxonomy): Bacteria > Actinomycetota > UBA4738 > UBA4738 > HRBIN12 > HRBIN12. Next base: position 1,345 of record DAIUEM010000265.1, read on the forward strand.
GATGCCCCGATGCTCTCAGGTCCCGCGACCACGGCCCACGGCCGACGGTCCGTCCGACCCTCTCGCCCAGGCCTCCGAGCGCGGAACATCGGCGGGGACGGGCTCGGGGGAGGATGCGATGAAGGCGTTGGTGATCTACGAGTCGATGTTCGGGAACACGGCCGAGATGGGCGAGGCGGTCGCGGCAGCCCTCGCGAGGCACGGGATCGAGACCGAGTCCGGCCCGCTCTCGCGGTTCGACGCCCAGGCGCTCGCCGGGGCGGACCTCTTGGTCGTCGGCGGTCCGACACACGCCCACGGCATGAGCTCCGCCGGCTCGCGGAAGTCGGCCGTCGAAGACAAGCGATACCCGCCGGACCGTCAGCCCGATCCGGGCCCGGGCATCCGCGAGTGGCTGAACGACCTCCCCCCGGGGAAAGGCCGGCCCGCGGCCGCGTTCGACACCCGGCTCCTCAAGCCGCGGTGGCTCACCGGATCCGCGGCCAAGGGCATCGCCGGCCGGCTCGCGGACTGCGGCTATCGGCTCCTCGCCGAGCCCGAGAGCTTCTTCGTGACGACCGAGCACCGTCTCGAGGCCGGTCAGGCCGAGCGCGCGACCTCGTGGGGCGATCAGCTCGCGGACCTGGCGTCGGCGAGCGCGTCGCACGGCGGCTGAGCACTCCACCCTGCGCCGGCCGCGCGCGTCAGCCGGCGACCAGGCGGTAGACCGGCCCCGAGAGCGACAGCGCGTACAGCTCCCCCTCGGCGTCCTCGCCGAACGACGCGAGGTTCTCGACCACCGGCCCGAGCGCGCGGTGCCCGCGCGCCTCCCCGTCCCGCAGCAGGAACGCCTCCAGGCGCCCGCGACAGAAGTCGCCGAACACGTACGCGCCCCGCAGCGCAGGGATCTCCTCGCCCCGGTAGACGTAGCCACCGGTCACGGCGCACACGCCGCCGTCGTGCGGGTACTCGTACACGGGAGGCACGGCGTCATCCACAGGTCCGCCCTCGTACGGATGCGTGCCCTCGAGGCGATCCCAGCCGTAGTCCACGCCGCCGCCCGAGCCCACGGGCTCGACGTCGACCTCCTCCCACGTGCCCTGCCCGACATCGCCGATCCACAGATCGCCCGACTCCCGGTCGAACGAGAAGCGCCACGGGTTGCGCAGGCCATAGGCCCAGATCTCCGGACGCGCGTTCGCCCGGCCGACGAACGGGTTGTCGGGAGGGATCTGGTACCGCCCCTCGCCCGAACCCCGCGGCTGGATCCGGAGCACCTTGCCGAGCAGCGTCCCGAGCGACTCGGCGTTGTCATCGGGGTCCCCCGCGCTCCCGCCGTCGCCGAGCGCGATGTACAGGTAGCCGTCCGGTCCGAACGCCAACTGGCCGCCGTTGTGGTTCGAGAACGGCTGATCGACGAACAGGATCTGGCGCTCGCTGCCCGGGTTCACGCCCGTGTCGGTCACTGCGAACTCCAGGACGCGCGTGTCGCCCTGCAGGTCGGTCAGGTCGACGTACAGGAAGTCCCCTTCGGGCGAGAACGCGAGTCCGAGGAGCCCCTGCTCGGAGCCGAGCGAGACTCGGCCGCGGAGATCCAGCACTGGTCTCGCCTCGCCGCCCTCGTCGAGCGCGACGACGCGCCCGACCTTCTCCGCCACGTACAGCGCGGGATCTCCCGGCCGCACCGCCATCGCGACCGGTTGCTCGAGCACCGCCACGCGCCGGAGCTCGATGCTCGCGTCCGCGAGCCCCGGCGCGCGCGAGGGCGAGGCGGCCGGCGGCGACGCGGAGCCGGCGGGCGCGGGCGCGCGGGTCGTGCGCTCGAGAACGCCCTCGGGCTCCGGAGTGCACGCGCCGACGAGCATGCCGACGGTCAGGAGCGACCCGACGAGCCGCCGCCCCGCCCGTCGTGGCGACGGCTCACCAGAGACGGAGCGACCCGGACGCGTCACGCATCCAGGCTACCGACGCCCCGCCGAACGA
>DAIUEM010000266.1:0-3305 GCA_036845105.1 Actinomycetota bacterium
ACCTGCGACGCGTCTCGCGGCTGCTCCGTCGCTCGCTCACGAAGGACGCGGATGGGCCGGTCTCGCGATACGTGAACCGGCCCGTCTCCACCCGGATCTCCATGGCGCTCGCGCACCTGCCGATCCATCCGGACGTCGTCTCGGTCATCGCGTGCCTGGTCGCCGTGGCCGGCGCGTGGGCGCTCTGGGGCGGCCGCGGCATCCTCGGAGCGGCGCTCGTGCTCCTCTCGTCGATCCTGGACGGCGTGGACGGCGAGATCGCGAGGCTCCAGGTGCGGGCGAGCCCGGGCGGTGCGCTGCTGGACGGCGTGCTCGACCGGGCCGCCGACGCCGCGGTGATCGCCGGTCTCGCGGCGTGGGCACTCTCGGACGGCGCGGGCGGCTCGGTGACGGTGGGCCTCGCCGTCGCGGCCACGACCGGCTCGATGCTCTCGATGGCCACCAAGGACCGGATCACGGCGCTCGGCATCCCTCCCGCGCCCGAGCGCTGGATCAGCTTCCTCATGGGCGGGCGCGACGCGCGCCTGCTCGAGATCGCGGTGTGCGCGGCGCTCGGCCGACCGCTGCTCGGGATGGCGATCGTCGCGACGACGTCGCTGCTCAGCCTCGCGGTACGGTTGCTGCTCACCCGCTCCACCCTGCGTGGCGCCTGGCCGGGACCGACGTGATGGATCTCGCCCCCGTGCCCGCGCGCTCCCGCCCCAGGGGGCGGACCCGATGAGCGTCGTGGTCGGCCTCGACGTCGGCGGCACGAAGATCCAGGCAGCGGCGCTGCGCGACGGCGAGGTCGTGGGCTCGTTCCGGACGCCCACCCCGCTCACCGGCGCGACGGACGTCGAACGCTCGGTCGTCGTCGCGGTCGACGGGGCGCTCGCGGAGGCCGGCGCCGGGCGGGAGGCGCTCGACGCGGTCGGGCTCGCGATGCCCGGGGCGACCGACCGCGCCACCGGATCCGTCTGGAGCGCCCCGAACCTGCCCGGCTTCCAGGAGCCGACGCCCGTGGCGATCGGCCCGACGGTGTCGGACGCGCTCGGCGGCGTGACGGTCGCGGTCGGCAACGACGCGAGCCTGGCCATGCTCGGCGAGCACCGGCGCGGGGCCGGGCGCGGCTACCGGAACGTGCTCGGGGTCTGGGTGGGGACCGGCGTCGGCGGCGGCCTGATCCTGAACGGCGAGCTGTTCGAGGGTCACGGCGCGGCGGGCGAGATCGGCCACATGACGGTCGAGCCCGCCGGCCGCCCGTGCGGGTGCGGCCAGCGGGGCCACCTGGAGTCCTACGCCGGCCGCGGGCGGATGGAGGTCCGCGCCCGGGAGCTCGTGAAGAAGGGGCGCCGCACCAGCCTGTTCAAGCTGCAGCAGAAGAGGGGTAAGGACCGGGTGACGAGCGGCATCTGGCTCGAGGCGCTGCGCAAGGAGGACCGCATCGCGACCATGCTGATCGACGAGGCGGTGTGGGCGCTCGGCATCGCGCTCTCGACGGTGCAGAACCTGCTCGACCTCGAGGCCATGGTGATCGGCGGCGGGCTCGGCGACCGTCTCGGTCAGCCGTTCATCGACCGGATCGAGCGTGAGATAGGCCCGCAGCTGTTCGTCCCAGACCGACCGCCGGCGCTGCTTCCGACCGGGTTCAAGGACCTCTCCGGCGCCGTCGGCGCCGCCGTGCTCGCCGGCGGCTGAGAGCGGCTACGTGCCGTCGAGGCAGCCGACGACCTCCTCGGGCAGGCCGGCGATCCCGGGGCCCGGCGTCTCGGGGCCACCGCCGCCTCGGACGAAGTCGTAGGGAACGCCCGACCACTGCCCCGGGAGGCCCGGGTAGGACCTCGGCTCGGTGTCGGCGCTGTCGTACTGGAACGCGATCCAGTCCGGCGACGCGAAGCCCTCGGTGTCGTACGGAGCGACCGCCGCGAGCCCGCGGCCGAACCGCCGGGCCTCGATGAGGAAGCGGCCCTGGAACGCCGGGTCACGCTCGGCGAACAGCTTGATGTACCAGCGCTCGACGACCAGGAGGTACCCCTTGTCCGAGGGCGGCGACTCGGGGCCCTCGAAGTACCGCATGTCCACGACCGTCAGGGGGCCCTTCACCCCGGTCGTGCGTCGCACGATCCCGAGCGGCTGCAGGTACACCGGCGAGCCCTCCCCCGGCGTGACCCAGCCGTTCACGCAGTCGAGCGACGCCTCGCCGCGGCTCGCCGGCGGGTCCTCCGGCAGCGCGGGCGGGGTGACCGAGGGCGTCACGCTCGAGGTCTCGGTCGGCGTGACCGGGGGCGGCGGCGTGGTGGCGCTGGGCGATCCGCCGTCCTCACCGCCGTCGCAGGCGACGAGGGTTGCGCCCAGCACGAGGGCGAGGGCGAGCGCGAACGATCGGAACCTACGCGGTTGCACCGGGTCTCCTGGGAACGGGCCCCGGCAGGATACCGCCCGGTCTCGCCCTTGGTAGCTTGGTGCACCCATGACCCGCCCGCGCGACGAGGAGGAGCGCCCCCTCGGCTTCCGGAACCCCGAGGGAGAGACCGATCCGACCTACCGGAGGCTCGAGCACGACCGCTCGCCGGGCCCCACGTTCTCGCGTCGGCGGTTCCTCGCCACGTCCGGGTTCGCGCTCGCGGGCGCGACGTTGTTCGCGTGCACCGGTGGTGAGCGCAAGGCGCCGGTGGTTGCCCCGACGGCCACGGCGTCGGTCGCGGCGACGCCGACGCGGTGGCCGATCAAGCGCGTGATCTACCTGATGCTCGAGAACCGGTCGTTCGACAACCTCTACGGGCGGTTCCCCGGCGCGAACGGCACACGCACCGGGGTGAAGCTCGGGCAGGAGGTGCCGCTCCTGGACTGTCCGCACTGGCTTCCCGGCGACATCCCGCACGATCGCGCGGCACACCTCAACAACGTGAACGGTGGCGCGTTCGACGGGTTCGCGATCGGGCAGTTCGGCGACCCGTGGGCGTACACGCAGTTCGACGGGCGGATGGTCCCGAACTACTGGCGGTGGGCCCGCGACTACGTGCTGTGCGACAACTTCTTCGCCTCGGTCGGCGGGCCCTCGTACCCGAACCACTTCTTCTTCGTGGCGGGGCAGTCGGGAGGGGCGCTCGACAACCCCGAGAACATCGAGGTGCGGTTCGACGACGGGAACAAGCGGTTCAAGTCGTGGGGCTGCGACGCCGTCGGCGAGAACGTCTTCGTGCTCGTGAAGGACGAGCGGGGGAACCTCGCGAAGCACGACACGTGCTTCACCTTCCGCACCGTTCCCGAGCAGCTCGAGGAGATCGGCGTCTCGTGGGCGTACTACTCGGCCGGCAAGTACCAGA
>DAIUEM010000267.1:0-3276 GCA_036845105.1 Actinomycetota bacterium
CGTCACGTACGACGCGGCGACACGGCAGGTCTGGGTCGCCTGTTACGGCGGCAGCATCATGGTGTTCCGCGACGCCTGACGTCCGACGTCAGGTCCGCAGGGCGCGGAAGCGACGCTCGGCGACCTCGAACGCCTCGAGCGGTGCCATCAGGTCGCCGATCGTGCCGATGAGCGCCTCGAACCCGACCGGCATCTCCGCGTCCAGGCGCAGGCGCTCGGCCATGCCGAGACACGAGCGTATCGCCTCCCCCGCCGCCGTCCACTCGTCCTCCAATCCGGGCGCCCGCCAGTCCGGCAGTCCGGCCTGAGCGTGCCGCAGTCCCTCCTCGAACTCGAGCAGGGTCTCGGCGAGCGGTCGGCCGGGAAGGCGCGTGCCGGGGACCGACTCGGTGAGCGCCGCCTTGCCGCGCTCGAGCGGTTCCACCGAGGCGCGGAAGGCACCGTAGGCGTCCTCGAGCTCGGCGGGCAGGCGCTTGCGGCGGAACACCGCTACCCCTCGAACGCCGCGAGCTCGCCGAGCGCCATCGCCGGGTCGTTCGATGCGATCGCGTCGACCCCCCACCCGAGCAACATCCGCACCGTCGCGGCGTCGTCGATCGTCCACGTGCCCACGCGGACGCCCGCGGCGTGCGCCTCGGCGACGAGGGCCTCGCCGGCCGGGATCAGCGACCGGCTCCCGGGCAGCAGCACGTCGTGACCCTGCTCCGCCACGTACGCGAGCGCCTCGCGCGGGTCGACGATCTCGGTCGTGAGGAACCCGGTCGTGATCTCGGGCGCCAGCGCCTTCGCGGCCGCGATCGAGTGCGGGTTGAATGACACGACCAGGACCGGGCCCTCGAAGTCCGTCGCCCGGAGGTCGTCGAGCGCCGCCCGCACGATCGACTCCCGATCCGGCTCGTACGCGGGCTCGCCGGGGAGGTTCTTGATCTCGATCGCGACGGCCGCCCTGCCCGAGAGCGTCCGGAGCGCCTCGCGGAGCGTCGGCACCCCGGCCGGGTCGTCGCCCGTGCGGACCCGGAGCGCGGCGACCTGCTCGGCCGTCAGCTCGTGGACGAACCCCTGCCCGCCCGTGGTGCGCCCGACGTCCGGGTCGTGGAGCACGACGGCCACGCCGTCGGCCGTGAGGCGCGCGTCGAGCTCCACCACCCCGGCGCCGAGCGCGGCCGCGGCCTCGAAGGACGGCAGCGTGTTCTCGGGATGGGTGGCGGACGCCCCGCGGTGCGCGACGATCGTGGGGAAGTCGTCCGGCGCGAACGGGCGGATCGCCATCGCCGCGAGTCTAGTCGCGACGTCTCAGACGAGGCTCGCCGGGCACAGGTGGCTGACCGGACAGACCTCGCACCGTGGCCGTCGGGCGACACACACCGCGCGACCGTGGTCGATCAGCACATACGTGAAGCCGAACCACCGCCGCTTCGGGACGTGCCGCATCAGGTCCTGCTCGATCTTGTCGGGGTCGCTCTGCTCGCTGAAGCCGAGCCGGCTCGCGAGCCGCTTGACGTGCGTGTCCACCGCGATGCCCTCGACCTTGCCGAAGGCGTTACCGAGCACGATGTTCGCCGTCTTGCGCGCGACCCCGCGGAGCGTGACGAGCTCCTCCATCGTGTCGGGGACCTCGCCGCCGTAGGCCTCGACGATCCGCTGGCACGCCGCGCGGATCGAGGCCGCCTTCTGGTTGAAGAACCCGGTCGGCTTGATGTCGCGTCTCAGCTCGTCCTCGGGCACCCGCAGGTAGTCCTCGGCCAACCGGTACTTGCGGAACAGGGTCGCCGTGACCTCGTTCACCTTCTCGTCGGTGCACTGCGCGGACAGGATCGTCGCGACGAGCATCTCGAGCGGGGTCGAGAAGTTCAGCGCGACCTTCGCGCCGGGATACGCCTTGGTCAGGAGCTTCACGATCTGCGGTGCCCGGTCCTCGATCGGGCTCTCGCGCGTGAGCGGGTCGGCCACCGGCGTCACACCGGCCGGGTGAGCTCGAGCGGCAGCTCGAAGCCGTCTCCGGCGGGATGGTCCACCCAGGCGCCGTCCCGGTGCAGGTGCACGCCGGAGCGTCCGAGCACCGTCCAGGCCAACCCGTCGCCGACCATCGCCGTCTCCTCGTCGATCGCGACGAGCGTCTGGCCGGGCTGGAGCGACGCGACGATGAAGCGCTGCGCGCCCGGGTACCAGCGCTCGACCGTGTCCCAGTGCGGCGCGAAGAGCAGCCGTCGCACGTACGACAGGCCGGGCTTCCACACCGCGTCCGTCCTCAGGTCGTCGACGGCGGTGTCGTACGTCGTCTCGGTCAGGTACGCGACGCCGGCGCTGCAGCCGATGTACCCGAGGCCGTCCTCGAGCCGGTCGAGCATCGCGCGACAGAACGCCGAGTCCCGCAGGACGCTCGCCAGGTGGTACGGGTTCCCGCCCGAGAAGTACACGACCGAGGCCTCGTGGACACGCTGCGCCAGGTCCTCGCGTTCGGCGTCCTCGCGAGCCTTGATCGGCAGGACCTCGGCCTGCACGCCGACCTTCCGGAAGTGCGCGAGCCCCTTGCCGGCCCAGTCCTCGAACACGTCGTCGCCCTCGGGTGCCGATGCCGTGGGCAGGATCAGCACGCGGCCGTCCCCGTCGGCGCGCTCGAGCACCCAACGGTCCACGACCTCGGACCACGGCTCGAACTCGCCGGCGCCCATGAACGCGAGCGCGCGGGTCACCGCAGATCCTCCGGGCGCAGCTCGGCGTCGAGCCCGGCGCCGAGCTCCTCGGCGACGTCGAGCACGGCGTCGATGTCGTCGGCCTCCGTGCGGAAGTTCACGATGCACACGCGGAGCACGAACCGATCCCCGAGCACGGCGTTCGACAGGAACACGCGCCCGTCGACCTGCATCTGGGCCATGAGGCGTTCGTTCAGCATGCTGAGGTACCCCTCGCGGCCGGAGCCTTCGGGCAGGTCCGGAGGGACGTAGCGGAAGCAGCAGATCGACAGGCCGACGGGGCACGCGAGCTCGAACGCGGGATGCTCCTCGACCCGCTCGCCCAGGTACCGGGCGAGCTCGGCGTCGTGCGAGATCCGGCGCCCGTACGCGCTCCGCCCGTGCGCGAGGAGCGAGACCCACACCTTCAGCGCCCAGAAGCTCCGGCTGAACTGCGGACCGTGACGTCCGAGGTCCAGCCCGGCGTGCGTCACCTCCTTCGCCTGATGGACGTACGAGGGATGCGCGCCGAAGGAGTCCTGGAGCAGGGAGAAGTCGCGGAGCAGCACGCAGCCGCCGGAGTGCGGCGTATACAGCCACTTGT
>DAIUEM010000268.1:0-3231 GCA_036845105.1 Actinomycetota bacterium
CCCCCCGACGTGAATGAATCCGAGCTGGACTTCGCACCGGTCCGCACGGGGGAACCGAAGGTCCGCTACGGGCTCTCGGCCGTCCGCAACGTCGGCTCGGGAGCGGTGCTCCAGGTGATCGACGCCCGACGTGCGAAGGGGGACTTCACATCGTTCACCGACTTCTGCCGGAAGGTCGACCCCTCGGTGCTCACCAAGAAGGTGCTGGAGAGCCTGATCCTGTCCGGCGCGTTCGACTCCCTGGGGTACGCACGCAAGGCGCTGTTCGAGAACCACGACAAGGTCTCGGCGCCGATCGTGGCCGAGCGCAAGGCCGAGGCGGCGGGCCAGTTCTCCCTGTTCGGGGGTGGCGACGAGGCGGCGCACCAGCTCGACGAGGCGGTCCTGCAGGGCGAGGAGTTCGACAAGCCGCTGCTCCTCAAGCAGGAGAAGGAGATGCTCGGGCAGTTCGTCACGGATCACCCGCTGCTCGAGGTCCGAGCGTCGCTCGCCGCGCAGGCCGACATGGAGATCCCCGAGGTCGTCACGCTCGACGACGGCGACCTCGTGACGCTCGGCGGCATCGTCGGCGCCGTGGCCCGTCGCTACACGAAGAAGGGCGAGCCCTACGCGCAGTTCCGGCTCGAGGACCTCGCCGGTGGCGTCACCGTGGTGGCGTTCCCCAGCGTGTACGACCAGGTGCCCCACCTGATCGAGACCGACGCGATCGTGCTCGTGAAGGGGCGCATCGACCGGCGCGGGCGCGGCGAGGAGGTCCAGATCCGCGCGGTCGAGGTCCGGCAGCCGGACCTCGGCGCGGCGGTGGCGGCCCCGGTCCCGAGCGGCGTCCTCGTCGTGGACCTGCCGGCCGCGAGCTGCACGAACACCGTCATCGCGAAGCTCCGCGAGCTCCTCGGCGCCCACCCCGGCCGGACGCCCGTGCAGGTCCGGTTCCTGTCCTCGCAGGGCGTCACGCCGCTCGACGTCGGCAGCTATCGGGTGGATCCGGCCGCCGGCCTCCTGTCGGAGCTGCGGATGCTGCTCGGCGGCGACGCGGCACGGGTGGAGGAGCGAGGCGCGGCTCAGGTGGAGCGGGGGGTGGTCAGGGTGCCCGACGCCCCCGCAGCGCCCGCAGGAGCGCGGCCTCCTGCCGGAACCGACGCGTGAGCCCGGCCAGGCGCTCGGCCGTCCCGGGGATCTCGAGCAGCGCCTGACGGTCGGGGACGAGCCCCGGCGTGAGCGTGCACAGCGTGTAGCTGAGCGCGACGGGGTCGGGCTCGACGCGCAGGTCTCCCTCGACGCCGGCCACGCCGAGGAAGCGGACCGCGGCCGCGATCGCGGCGGCCGCCACATCGGGGTCCACCGCGTCGTGCTCGGGGAACGGCTCGATGTGCCAGCGGGCGTACGGCCCGTCGCTGGTGGGCTCGAGCAGCCGGATGCGGTCCTGGGCGTGCACGTGCACCAGGTAGGTGCCGTCGTCGGCGAGCTCGTGGTCGACGGGCACCACGCGCACCCCGACCCGGTACGGGTCGTACGGCCCGCCGACCTCCTGCCCGTGGCGGATCGCGGCGATCGCGAACGGGGCCTCGGGGAGCACGTCCTCCATCATCCGCAGGTAGCGGTCCTCGAACACGTGCAGCTCGAGGTCGCCCCCCGGGAACAGGACCGAGTGGAGAGCGAACAGGGGGAGCTCCACCACCGCATCGTCTCACGGGGGCCCCGCGAGGGATACGCTGAGCAACCATGGGCATGGAGGTGATCCCCGCGATCGACGTCGCCGACGGCCGTCTCGCCCGGTTCGCGGGCGAGGGCCACGAGCCGATCGGCGCGTTCGGCGGCGACCCGCTGGCGGCCGCGCGCTCCTTCGCCGCGGCCGGGGCGCGATGGGTGCACGTCGTGGACATGGACCTCGCGTCGACCGGCGAGCCGCGGAACGTAGCCGTCGTGCGCGGGGTCGCGGACCTCGGGCTGCAGGTGCAGGCGAGCGGGGGAGTGTCCTCGCTCGAGCAGGCGGAGGCCCTGCGGGCGAGCGGCGCGACCCGCGTCGTGCTCGGATCGGCGGCGCTCGGCGATCGCGAGGCCACCGCCGCGATGGTGTCGTCGCTGGGCGATGCCCTCGTGCTCGCGGTCGAGGCCGACGGGCCGACGATCCGGCCTCGTGGCGGCGGGCACGAGCTGCCCCTGTGGGAGACGCTGCAGTGGCTGTCCGGGCTCGATGTGCCCCGGTTCCTGTTCGTCGAGGTAGGACGGGTCGGACGGCTCCAGGGTCCGGACCTGGACGGCATCTGGGCGCTCGCCACCCACACCGCCCGGCCGGTGCTCGCGTCCGGCGGGATCCGTCACCTCGAGGACCTGGACGCGGTGGCGGCGCTCGGCACGGCGGTCGAGGCCGCGGTCGTCGGTCGCGCGCTGTACGAGGGCGGCCTCGACCTCGCCGAGGCCATCGCGGCCGTGGCCTGAGCATCGGGCGGCCCCGGAACCCCTTATAGACTGCCCCGCCATGGGATTCCTCTCCGAGACGGTCGAGGAGGTCCGGCGTCGGCTGGCTCGCGAGCCGCTCGACGAGCCCGGCCTGATGGCGCTCGCGATGCGGCTGCCGCCGGCGCGCGGGTTCGCCGGCGCGCTGTGGTCGGCCGCGCCGATCGCGGTCGTCGCCGAGGTGAAGCGCGCGTCGCCCTCGGCCGGGCGCATCGCCGAGACCGAGCCGGCCGCTCAGGCCCGCGCCTACCAGGCGGCGGGCGCCGCGGCGGTGTCCGTGCTCACCGAGCCCCGGCACTTCGACGGGTCCCTGGCCGATCTGCGGGCGGTCCACCTCGCGACGACCATCCCGGTGCTGCGGAAGGACTTCCTCGTGCACCCCGCGCAGCTGATGGAGGCGCGGGTCCAGGGCGCCGACGCCGTGCTCCTCATCGCGGCGGCCCTGTCCGACCACGAGCTCGACGCGATGCTCGCGACCGCCGAGGACCTCGGGCTCGGCACGCTCGTCGAGGTGCACGCCGAGCGGGACCTGGACCGGGTGCTCGCGACATCGGCGAAGGTCGTCGGCGTGAACGCCCGGGACCTGGAGACGCTGGAGGTCGACGCCGATCGCGGGCTCTCGCTCCTCGAGCGCGTCCCGCCGGACCGCATCGCCGTCGCCGAGAGCGGGATCTCCGAGCGCGAGCACGTCGAGCGCGCCGCCGCGGCGCGCGCGCGCGGGGTGCTGGTCGGCGAGGCGCTCATGCGGGCCGACGACCCCGGGACGAAGCTCCG
>DAIUEM010000269.1:0-3216 GCA_036845105.1 Actinomycetota bacterium
CGGCTCTTCGCGGACTCGACCCTGTCGATCGGCGCATCCGTCGACCTCGAACTCGACGAGGACGAGGGAGGGCTCGTGAGCGTCAGGGATGGGCGTGTCCACGTCGACGACACGCAGGAGGAGCTCGGCGTGGGGCACACGCTCATCGCGCCGCCGGACCCGCGTCGGCGCACCGTCCGTCTGACGGCCGCGGAGCCCACCCGCGTCATCCGGGTCGTCCACGGCCCCGGTCAGGGGTTCGTCCGCGGCGAGCCCATGCCACGGCGCGGCTGACCGACGCCGTCACCGTCGCCACGGTACGCTCGCCAGGGCGGCCGCCCGCGCCGCCCTCTGGAGCGGAGGAGCTGACCGTGGCGATGTACGGGAACCTCGTGGGTGGGGAGTGGGTCTCCGGGGCGACCTCGACCTTGGACGTGAACCCATCGGACCTCTCCGACGTGGTGGGCGAGTTCGCGGTGGCCGAGGCCGCTCTGGTGGACGCCGCGGTCGAGGCCGCGGCCGGCGCCGCCCCCGCGTGGGCGGCAGCGACCCCCGCCGACAGGTTCACGGCGCTCGAGACGATCGGCGCCGAGCTCGAGGGGCGGGCGGTGGAGCTCGGCACCCAGCTGTCGCGCGAGGAGGGCAAGCCCAAGCTGGAGGGCATCGCGGAGGTGCAGCGAGCCGCGTGGATCTTCAAGTTCTTCGCCGGGGAGGCGCTGCGGATCGGCGGCGAGCACATCCGCTCTGTCCGACCCGGGGTGGACGTCGACGTGCTCCGTGAACCGCTCGGCGTCGTCGGCGCGATCACGCCCTGGAACTTCCCGATCGCGATCCCGGCCTGGAAGATCGCGCCCGCGCTCGCCTACGGCAACGCGGTGGTGTTCAAGCCGGCGGGGCTCGTGCCGGCGAGCGCCTGGGCACTGGCCGAGATCGTCTCGCGCTCTGGACTGCCGCCGGGCGCGTTCAACCTGGTGAACGGCAGCGGCTCCACGATCGGCGACCGCCTGATCCATCACCCGAAGGTCCGCGGGGTCACGTTCACCGGCTCGCAGACGGTGGGCAGGCAGGTCGCGCTCGCGTGCGCGGAGCGGTTCGCGAAGGCGCAGCTCGAGATGGGGGGGAAGAACCCGCTCGTGATCTTGGACGACGCGGATCTGGACCTCGCGGTGGAGTGCGCCATCCAAGGCGCGTTCTTCCAGACCGGCCAGCGGTGCACGGCGAGCTCTCGCCTGGTCGTGACCGAGAGGATCCACGACGCGTTCGTGGATGCCATGGTCGAGGCGATGGAGGCGCTGACGGTCGGCCACGCCCTCCAGGACGGCACGCAGATCGGGCCCGTCGTCGACGAGAGCCAGCTCCGCCAGGACGAGGAGTACCTGGGTATCGGCGCGGCGGAGGGCGCCGAGATCGCGAGTGGCGGCCGGCGCCTCGAGCGGGACACGCAGGGGTTCTTCCTCTCGCCGGCGCTGCTCGTGAACACCACCAACGACATGCGCGTGAACCGTGAGGAGATCTTCGGGCCGATCGCCACGGTGGTGAAGGTCGCCGACGCCGAGGAGGCGCTCGCGGTCGCGAACGACACCGAGTACGGGTTGTCCGCCGGCGTGTGCACCACGTCGCTAAAGCACGCGGCGATGTTCCGCGACGGTCTGCAGGCGGGGATCGTCACGGTGAACCTGCCGACCGCCGGGGTGGACTTCCACGTGCCGTTCGGCGGGACGAAGGGCTCGAGCCAGGGGAGCCGCGAGCAGGGCCGCTACGCCATCGAGTTCTTCACCCAGGTGAAGACGGCGTACACGCGTCCCTGACGGCCGCCTGGGCTACCGCGACGTCCCCGCTCGGCCTTCGGCGGCGGCCTTCGCGACCGCGCTGTCGGCGATCCGGTCGGCGACCCACGGGGCGCCGTTGGCCAGGCGCGCGAGGAACCAGTTCCATCCGCCCGGGTAGATCCGCTTCCGCCGCCTCGCGATGCCGTCGAGGATCGCGTCGACCACGACCTCCGGGCTGATCGGCTTGATCTTGCCCTGCATGGCGTCCTGCTCGGGCGGGTGTTGGGGGATCTCGGCCGCGAGCCCCGGCGTGTCGACGTCGGTCGGGTAGACGGACGCCACGTGGATCCCGCGCGGCTTGAGCTCGGTGCGAAGGGTCTCGCACAACCCCCGGACCGCGTACTTCGGTGGGCAGTACGCGGCCATGCCGAAGACGCCGAGGAGACCGGCGAACGACGAGATGCACACGATGGTTCCGCTCCCACGGTCGAGCATCTCCGGCAGCACCCCGCGGATGCACCACAGGGTCCCGAAGTAGTCGATCGCCATCTCCCGCTCGAGCACCTCGTCGGACAGCGACTCGACGTAGCCGGGATGGACGACCCCGGCGCACGTCACGAGCACGTCCGCGGGGCCGTGACGCTCGAGGCACGACGCGATCGCTGCGTATGCCTGCTCGCGGTCCGCGACGTCGGCGGGCGCGAGATGCACCGGATGCGACCCTGGGGGAGGCGCCTGACGCAGGCCCTCCATGTCGCGGTCCTCGAGCGCGACCACCGACACCTTCGCGCCGGCGGCGGCGACCCGTCGGACGAGCGCGAGCCCGATCCCGCTCGAGCCGCCCGTCACGATCACGTGGTGGTCGCGGAGGAAGCTCGCATCCCTCCGCGCGGCCATCACGCGTACCTCCAGATCAGGATCGCCGCGAGCGCGAGCACGCCGACCACGAGCGCGAGGTTCAGCGGTCCCTCGCGCTCCCGGCGGAACATCCCGTGCTGCGCGAAGTAGGCGAGGTCGATCACGCCGAGGAACGTGAGCATCCCGGCGGCGACGAGGGCGAGCGACCGACCGAGCGGCTCCTCGAGCACGAGGAGCGCCCCCGACGCCACGAGAACGAGCGCGAGCACCGAGTCCGGGAACACGAACACCCGTTCATGCTCGACGTAGCCGTGTGGGAGCCAGGGCTCGGTGTGCGGCTGGCGGAACCACGTGAGCCAGAACCCCGCGATCAGCGCCGCCGCCAGCACCTGCGCGCCCGCGACCAGCCACGTCGCGAGGTCCTCGGTCACGGCGCCGCGCCGGCCCCGGAACGTCCCGGGATGCGCGGCTCGGTGCGGAGCCGCTCGGGGACCTCGTCGCGGGACCACACGTCCTCGATCGTCTCGGCTCGCTTGACGACCTCCGCGTCCGAGCCGTGTACGAGGATCGACGCCGGCCGAGGCAGGGCGTTGAAGTTGGACGACGAGCT
>DAIUEM010000270.1:0-3206 GCA_036845105.1 Actinomycetota bacterium
TGGCGTTCTCGCGCAACCGCCACGACGCCCGAGGGGGCGACTTCGGCAGATCGCTCAACCAGGGCCGGCTGCTCGTGGCGTTCCTCACCGACCTCCGCGAGGACCTCCATCGCGGGAACGCCGAGCTGCTGCCGTGGCTGCTGGCGGGCACCCGGTACGCCGAGACGGACCTGGAGCTCGGACAGATGGTCGACCTGCTGCTCGCCGTGCCGGCGATCGCGCCCGGTGACGTCCGCAACCGCGTCCTGCCCGGACACACGGCGACGATCGGCGGCCGCAGCGTCGTCGTGCTCTCGCCGGACGCCCGAGACATGCTGCGGGACGTGGCGCGCGACGCCGTCCTCGACGATTGACGCGACCGTCTCCGGCTCAGACGGCCTCGAGGTCCGCGATGAGCTGGACCCGGATCCCTTCCAGGGAGTCCCATCGGCTGACGGCCCGCTCGTACGCGATGCCAGCCCGATACAAGGTGCGCGAGAAGAACAGGTAGTCCGGCTTCGTCTCGAACAGGTCGAGCTCGGCGACGCGGAACCCACTCGCCGCGGCGAGGCGCCGGATCGCGCGCCGGTCGTTCGCGCGGTACCGGGTCGGGAAGGTGTCGGTCTCCGCGCGCCCACGGCGCTCGTTGAACCATCGGTGGAACGACTCGGGGGTCACGATTGCTGCCAGGGCGACATAGTGCCATCGGTTCGGTGTGTGGACGATCAGGCGGGCGCCTGGCGCGAGCACCCGGCGGAGCTCGCGCATCACGGGCAGCGGCCGTTCCAGGTGCTCGAACACGTACCTCGAGAACGCCAGGTCGAACGTCCCGTCCCGGAACGGGAGCGCCGCTAGGTCGGCGACGACGGCATCGGTCAGGTTGGCGTTCCGCCCGACGGCCCCGCTCAGGTCCACACCGACGACCCGCCGCGCGATCGCCGCATAACCGTAGGGGTACCGGTCGCCCCGGCCCGCGCCGGCGTCCAGCACCACCATCCCCTCCCGGAGGTGCCGCCGGAGCGCCCGGTCGAAGCGCGCGTGCTCGTCCTCGTACCCCGGGTAGAACCGACGATCGAGGTCGTCGGTTGTCGTCACCCGACGAACCTACACCCTCGGGCAGCCGGAGAGCCTCGGCGCCCTCAGGACCGGCCGATCTCGGCGAGGAACGACGCCACCGTCCGCTCGTACACCACGGGGTCGACGTTCCACGCCTCCATGTGCGCGGCCTCCGGGACCCGAACGAACGTGACCAGGTCCGGCCTCCCCGAGCCGAGTCTCCCGCCCCGAGCTTCGCCACGGCAAGGTCCGGTCGACCCTCGGGCGACGGGTCGCCTCGCGTTCGCTTGACTACGATGCGCCTGCCCGAGGTCACCGGGGGACGAGGGATGCTTCGAGGCAGCGACGCCGATACCGACCGCGACCGCCCCGCCGCCCGGGGTTTCCTGTTCGACGCGGACGGATCGGACCAAGAGGTCGATCCGACGGCGCTCGAGGATCGGCCGCTCCACGATCGGCAGCTGCTGTGGGTCGACGCCGATGCCGCCGACCCCGTCATCGCGGCGATCGGCGACCTCCTTGGGCTCGAGGAGCGAACGATCGAGCGCCTCTCGACGCCCGCGGGCCGCCCGAGCCTCGAGGACTTCGAGGACTACTTCCACCTCAACTGCCGGTTCCTCGGCGACGACCCCGGGCGCGACCGCCCGATGGAGATCCAGTGCGTGGTCGGCCGGAACTGGGTGGTCACCACGCATCGGGACGGCGTCGATCTCATCGACGCCTTCCTCGAGCCCGTCAAGGGGGAGACCGACCTCGGCCGCGTCGAGGGACCGGTCTTCCTGGTGTTGCTCCTGGACTGGATCGTGTCCGGCTACTTCCGTGCGATCGAGCAGCTCGAGGATCGCCTGGACGAGGTCGACGAATCGCTGATCCTGCGGGGGATCCAGGCCGACGCCGAGGAGGGGCCTCTCGGGCGGCTCGTCGGGATCCGTCGGGACGTGACGATGCTCCGGCGGTCGATGTCCGCCCATCGCGAGATGTTCGCGACGCTCGCGCAGCCGGAGTTCGACAAGGTGTCGGGCTCGAGCTCGGCGGAGCGGTTCCGACTCCTATCGGAGCGGCTGGAGCGGGCGCTGGCCCAGCTCGAGAACGCCAGGCTCATGGTGATGGGGTCGCTCGATGTCCTGATGACGCGCACGGCGCAGCGTACGAACGACGTGATGAAGATCCTGACCGTGATCAACGCGGTGCTGTTGCCGGCGCTCGTCGCCGCCGCGATCCTCGGCATGAACTTCCGTCTGCCGTTCTTCCAGCGGAACGAGCTCTTCTGGGTCGTGATCGCGGCCATGGTCGCGCTCGGAGTCGGCATCTTGGCCTTCGCTCGCTCCAAGAAGTGGATCTGACGCAGCGTGTGGGCACCGCGATCCGATGGCCCGGGCCTACCCGGCATGGGCCGCAGACCCTTCCCGAAGGCACCGCGATCCGTTCCTTCTCCCGTCATGTCGATGGCGTTCCATCACCGGTGAAGGCCGGAGCGCTCAAGGATGACGAGCGCGGGGACGACACCTCGAAGAACGGACGAGAGAGGAGGACGGCGGGTGGACACGATCTCATTCCTGATCGTTGCGCTGGTTGGGTGGTTCGCGGTCGCGCTCGCCGCGGCTCGCCTCGTCGGCACGATGCTCCACGCCGCGAGCGAGCGGACCTCCACGAGCGCCTGAGCTCGGCCGCTCGCTGGGCGCCTCGCGCGACGTCGAGAGCGCGCTCGGTCCGGATCAGCGGTGTCGCCGTCGCAGCCAACGTGCCGCGCCCGAGGAACCGAGCAGGAGCACGAGACCGGGCGGGAGCACGACGATCATCCCGTTCCCGTCCCGCGGTTCGGTGACGTTCCGATCCGTCGTCGGCGACGCGCTGGCTGTCGGCGGCTCCGTCGACGTCGGCGGGGGTGTCTCGGTCGCGCTGGGCGATGGGCTCTCGGTGGGCGACGGCGAGGGGGACTCGCTAGGTGACGACGTCTCGGTTCCGCTCGGGCTCGGGGTCGGGCTCGTGGTCTCACTCGGCGTGGGGGACGGTGTCTCGGTCGCCGTGGGCGATGGGCTCTGGGTGGGCGACGGCGACGGGGACTCGCTCGGGCTCGGGGACGGCGTCTCGGTTCCGCTCGGGCTCGGGGACGGCGTCTCGGTTCCGCTCGGGCTCGGGGACGGCGCCTCGGTCTGGGTGGGGCTCGGGGA
>DAIUEM010000271.1:0-3189 GCA_036845105.1 Actinomycetota bacterium
ACGGTCGAAGAGCCTGCAACCGAGGTATATGAGGACGGCGATGAGGTCCGCATCTTGCGGCGGTACCCGTTCGGCGGGGCCTCGATGATCGCCCACTTCTCGCTGGCGAGCGGCGAGCAGTTCTACCGGGAGTTCGAACCACCGGTCCAGCAGCGGGCACCCGCCCCGTTCGGCGAGTAGCGTCGCCGGGGCGCGAGCCCGGGAGATCCCGTCCTCATGAAGGTCCTCGTCCTGGTCGATGGTGAGCACTACCCGCCGGTGACGCGGTGGGCGATCGCCGCCGCGCGGGCCGCCGGGCACGAGGTCCTCGGCGCCCTGCTCGTCGGCGGGACCGAGAAGCTCGCTCCCGACGAGGCGCCCGAGCTCGGCGTCGACGTTCGCGGCGCGGGCCCGGAGCTGGCGGTGGCGCTGGCGTCGGCGCTCGAGGAGCTGCGGCCCGAGGGCGTGCTGGATCTGTCGGACGAGCCCGTGCTCGGGTACCGCGAGCGGATGGAGCTCGCCGCCGTGGCGCTCGCGCGTGGCGTGCCGTACCTGGGCGCCGACTTCCGCCTGGACCCGCCGATCTCGGGTCCACCGCTGCCGGTGCCGACGCTCGCGGTGATCGGGACCGGCAAGCGGACCGGCAAGACCGCGATCGCCGGCGAGGTGGCGAGGGCGGCGGCGGAGCTCGGTCGCCGGCCGATCGTGGTCGCGATGGGCCGGGGCGGCCCGGCGGCGCCGCAGGTCGCCGAGGCGGGCTCGATCGGCGTCGAGCGTCTGCTCGAGCTCGTGCGCGAGGGCCAGCACGCGGCGTCGGACTACCTGGAGGACGCCGTCACGACGGGGGTCACGACCATCGGCGCGCGGCGCGCCGCCGGAGGGCTCGCCGGAGCCCCGTACGTCTCGAGCGTCCGTCCGGCCGCGGAGCTCGCCGCCCGGCTCGGGGCCGGCATCGTCGTCCTCGAGGGCAGCGGCTCCTCGGTCCCTCCGGTGCCCTGGGACGCCGGGATCCTCGTCGTGCCGGCGACCGTTCCTCCCGAGTACCTGGGCGGATACCTCGGGCCGTTCCGCCTGTTGCTATCCGACGTGGTCGTTGTTACGATGGCCAACAGCCCAGCCGGGCTCGAGAACCTCCCTACCCTGCGTTCCCACGTTCAGCGGCTCCGCAACGATGCCCGGCTCGTCGTGACGGAGTTCGAACCACTGCCGCTGGGCGATGTGCGGGGACGGGACGTGTTCTTCACCACGACGGCGCCGGGGCAGGTGGCCGCGAGGCAGGTCGAGCACCTGGAAGCGGTCGGCGGGTGTCGCGTGGTGGGGTGGAGTGCCAGCTTGGCCGACCGTGCCGGGCTGGCGAAGGACATGGATGCTGCGCCCGGGTACGACGTGCTCCTGACCGAGTTGAAGGCCGCCGCGGTGGATATCGCGTGCGACCGGGGGCTGGGCAGGGGAGCGGAGGTCGTGTTCTGCGACAACCGGGCCGTCGTGGTCGACGGGGATCCAGGCGACCTCACGACGGCGATCCGGGAGGCGACACGGCTCGCGGAGCAGCGTCACCAACGACGGCAGTAGGAACCCATGACGAGGGACACGAAGAGCCCCCACATCCTGATCTCCGGCCGCGAGACCGGCCTCCCGTACTCGAAGGGCCTGATGGCCTCGCAGGTCATGGTCACCGGTCTTTCGCCCGTGCGCGCCTACCAGGTGGCCGAGGCGATCGAGGACCGGCTGATCGAGCTCGGGGAGCCGTCGGTCCCCGCCGAGGCGCTGGACCGCCTCGTTCTCGAGGTCCTCGAGGAGATCGCCGGCGACCGGTACGCGAAGAACTTCCTGCGCTGGCGCGAGGTCGAGGCCCTCGACATCCCACTCGTCATCCTGATCGGCGGGACGACCGGCGTGGGCAAGTCGACGATCGCCACGCAGCTCGCGGCGCGCCTGGGCATCGTCCGGGTGGTCGCGAGCGATGCCGTGCGGGAGGTCATGCGCGCGATGTTCTCGCGCGAGCTGATGCCGTCCCTGCACGCGTCGTCCTTCGAGGCGGGTTCGGTCCTGCGCGAGCCGCCCGGCCGCGAGGCCGCGATCGTCGGGTTCCGCGAGCAGACCTCGGCGGTGGCCGTCGGCCTCCAGGCCCTGGTCGAGCGTGCGGCGCTCGAGGGCACCGACATCGTGCTCGAGGGCGCGCACATCGTGCCCGGGTTCGTGGACGTCTCGGCGTGGGAGGCGCAGACCCTCGTCGTGCCGGTGGTCATCACCGTCGAGGACGAGGACGTGCACCGCAGCCACTTCGTCGCTCGGTGGGCCGACCACGGTGGCAGGCCCGCGGCCCGCTACCTCGAGGGGTTCGAGAACATCCGCCGGATCCAGCGCTACATCAAGAGCCAGGCGCTCTCGCACGGCGTCCCCGTCGTGCCGAACTACGACTTCGACCGGTCCATCGCCGCCGTCATCGACATCGTGATGGAGCGGGCGATGGAGCGGGCGGCGCAGGTCCGGCTGTCGGCCGACGACCCGACCCGCGTGAAGGAAGGGAGCCGTACGTGAAGCTGTTCCTCGACACGGCAAGCATCGACGAGATCCGGCAGATCAACCGGTGGGGTGTGCTCGGCGGCGTGACCACGAACCCCTCGCTCGTCGCGAAGGAGCATGCAGACCCCGAGCAGGTCTGGAAGGTGATCCTCGAGGAGGTCGACGGGCCGATCTCGCTCGAGACGACGGAGCTCGAGGCCGACGCCATGTACGAGCAGGGCGTCGGACTCGCCCAGATGGCGCCGAACGCCGTGGTGAAGGTGCCGATGACGCCCGACGGCCTCACGGCCGGCACGCGCCTCGTGAAGGACGGGATCCGGATCAACGTGACGCTGGTGTTCTCCCCCGCGCAGGCGATCCTGGCGGCCGAGATCGGCGCGTACATCGTGTCGCCGTTCCTCGGCCGCGTGGACGACGTGGCGTCGGACGGCATGGACCTGCTGCGGCGGATCTGCCGGATCTACGAGGTCCAGGGGTACGAGACGAACGTCCTGGCGGCGTCGCTCCGCCACCCGATGCACGTGGTGGAGTCGGCGCTCGCGGGGGCGGACATCGCGACGATGCCGTACGCGGTGTTCGCGCAGTTGGTGAAGCACCCCCTCACCGACATCGGGTTGGACAAGTTCCTCCAGGACTGGAAGGTCCTGCAGGGGGAGCTGAAGGAAGGAGCCTAGGTTGGCCACG
>DAIUEM010000272.1:0-3060 GCA_036845105.1 Actinomycetota bacterium
GCCTTCTCCCTGGACGTGAAGCTCGGATGGCGCGAGGGGCTCACGACGAACTTCGGATGGATCGCGCTCGCGATCGTGATCTTCGGCGGCTGGAACCCGATCCGCGCGGCGTTCGGCGCCTACCTGTTCGGCGTGCTGGCGTGGGCGGCCCTCCAGCTGCAGCCCGTGTTCCCGAGCGCGTCGCAGATCCTCGCGCTGCTGCCGTTCCCGCTCATGATCTTCGCGCTCGTCCTCGTGTACCTGCAGCTGTTCCGCGACCTGGCGGATCGGCATCCGATCTGGCGCCGGCTGCTGTCCTCCGATCCGCCCTCGGGGATGGGGACGGCGTTCCACCGCGAGTGACGCTCGGCGGGTCTACGTGAACCGGCCGCGCTCCGTGATGTCCAGCGGCGGTCTCGGGGATGGCTCGCCCTCGGGGGGGCGTCCGACCGCGACGGTGCCGAGCGCGTACCACTCGTCCGCGACGCCGAGCGCCGCCCTGGTCTCGTCCTGGCAGAACAGCGTCGAGGAGATCCACGCGCTCGCGAGGCCCTGGGCGTGGAGCGCGAGGAGCAGGCTCTGGATCGCCGCCCCTCCCGAGAGAAGGAACATCTCTCGCTCGGCGCCGGCGCGCTCGTCGTCGGGGTACGGGTGGGCGCCGGCGAACCGGACCCACGGCACGATGAGCATCGGCGCGGCCCCGAGCACCGCGTCGCTCCGCGCGAGCCGGCGCTCGATCGTCGCCTCCGGCGTCCCGTCGCCGCGCAGGTCGGCGCGCCACGCCTCGGCGATCGTCGCGAGGAGCCCTCTCCGGGCCGCGGGGCTCTCGAGCGCCGTGAACATCCACGGCCGTGTGTGGTGCGGCGCCGGCGCGGTGCACGCCGCGCGGATCGCCTCCTCGACGGCCTCCCGGGGCACCTCGCCGGGTCCGAACGAGCGGATCGTCCGGCGTGCCGAGATCGCCACGAGCGGGGACTCGCGGAACAGGTCCTCGTGCGGCTCGCGGACGAGCGCGCTCGCCGGCGCCTCGGGCGCCTCGGCGACGACTCCGCGCACGACGGCGGCGGGCACGCGGGCGGCCTTGCCCATCACGAGACCGCCGGCGGCCGCGACCTCGTCCGCGAGCGCCACGACGGTGGCCTCGAGCACACGCCCCCGGTCGTCGGGCGTGCCCCGCAGGTCGACGAGCGACGGCAGGCCGGCGCACCCGATCGCGACGTTCACGACGCCGTGCCGCCACGCGCGCCCGAACGTGTCGGTGACCACCACCGCCGGGGCGACGCCGAGCGCCGAGCCGAGCCCCGAGCGGATCCGCTCGGCCGAGGCGTCGGGGTCCTCGGGCAGGAGGGTCAGGGTCCCCGCATCCACGTTCGAGGCGTCCACGCCGGCGTTCGCGCAGACGAACCCGTGCCGGGTCTCCGCGATGACCAGATCGCCTCGCCGAGCGACGACGCGCTTCGTCTCCCGCTCGACCCACAGGGCCCGGTCGTCGCCCTCGGCGGTGACGACGCGGCCCTCGGCCTTCGAGACGACCTTCTGCGTGACGACGACCACGTCGCCGTCGCGGACGCCCAGCGCGCGGAGCGAGGGCGCGAGCAACCCGGCGAGGTCGTCGCCGGGCCGGACCTCGGGCAGGCCCTCGACGGGCAGGACCTCGACGCTCACGCCAGCAGTCCGAGCGCGAACCGCGCGAGCGCCTCGGCGGCCTCGTCCCCGGTCATGATCGTGTCGGCGACGCCGACCCGCACGCCCGTCGCCTCGATCCTCGGCGCGAGCCCGCGGTCGGCCTCGTCCACGACCCACGCGCCGAGGAGCCCGCGGTAGCACTCGGCAGCGCCGGCGGCGGTGACCTCGACCCCCGCGGCCGGCATCAGCTTGTCGGCCATCCCCGCGAGCGGCGCTCCGCCCACGATCCCCGAGATCCCGACCACCCGCTCCCGGCGCTCGGCGAGGACGTCGCGGATCCCGGCCACCGCGAGGATGGGACCGATCGACGCCACGGGGTTCGACGGGCAGATGACGATCGCGTCCGCCTCGCGCAGGGCCGGCAGGACCCCGGGGGTCGGCCGGGCGGCCTCGGCCCCGGCGTACCGGACGTGCTTGACCTCGTCGCGCGCGTGCCGGCGGACCCAGTACTCCTGGAAGTGCAGGTCGAGCTCGCCGCCGTCGGCGAGGACCTCCACACGCGTGGTGACCGGGTCGTCGGACATCGGCAGGAACCGCGCGCCGATGCCGAAGCGCCCGGCGACGAGCTCGGTGACCTCGGACAGCGATCGACCCTCGCGGAGCAGGCGCGTGCGGAACAGGTGCGTCGCGAGGTCGAGATCGCCGAGGTTGAACCACGCGACGTCGGGGTCGAACCGTCGAAGCTCCTCGGTCGCCCGGAACGTCTCGCCGCGACGCCCCCATCCGCGTTCGCGGTCGAAGACGTCGCCGAGCCAGTACGTCACGGAGTCGAGGTCCGGGCTGACGTGGAGGCCGTGCATCTCCACGTCGTCCGCCGTGTTGACGATGACGGTGATGTCGGGCTGGGCGACCGCCCGCGCGAGCCCGCGCAGGAACTTCCCCGCGCCGATCCCCCCGGCGAGCGCCGTGACCCGCATGCGGTACAGCGTAGTAGGCTCCGCGCGTATGGCCGACGCCGTTCCCTCCCGCCCTCCTCGCGTCGCCGCCGCCTCCATCCATCCGCTCGCGCGCCGCGCGCTCGCCCGTGCCGAGGCCGGCAAGGCGCTCTCGCTCGACGAAGCCGAGGCGCTCCTGTGTGCGCGAGGCGACGAGCTCGAGCGGCTCATGGCGCTCGCGTCGCGGTTCCGCGAGCTCGGTCACGGGCGGACCGTCACGTACTCGCGCAAGGTCTTCATCCCGCTCACGATGCTCTGCCGCGACCACTGCCACTACTGCACGTTCGCGAAGCCCCCCGCCAGGCTCGAGCACCCGTACCTCACCCCCGAGGAGGCGCGGATCTTTCACATGAAGGCCCTCGGGTTCTCTAGCGATGAGATCGCGCAGCATCGCGGCAGCTCCGTCAATTCGGTCGACAAGGTGATGAGTCGCTTGAAGCACAAATTTCGCGCGCTGACG
>DAIUEM010000273.1:0-3052 GCA_036845105.1 Actinomycetota bacterium
ATGGCCCCGAGGTACAGCACCGCCGCCCCGCCGCCGAGCTGGAAGACGATCAGACCGGGCACCGAGCCCAGGGCCACCCCGCCGACCGCGATCCGCCCGAGGCGCGCGTTGGCGCGGACGAGGCCCTCGTCGGGACCGGCGTACGCCATCACGAGCCCGTTGCGCGTGATCGCGTGGACCTTCGTGAGGGCGAGCAGCATGAACGCCACCGGGAACAGGACGAGGGTCGAGAGCCTCGGCGCGCCGTAGATGCAGACGAGCGCTCGGCCGGCCGCCGCGCCGAGGGAGATGATCCGGCGGGGCCCGGCGCGGTCCAGGAGCGGGACGAGCACCGGTCCGGCGAGCGCGAGCGGCGCCATCGTGAGCAGCAGGTAGAGGGCGACGTTGACCTTCGCCTCGCCGACCGGCACCTCGAAGAAGACCGAGCCGGCGAGCGCGATCGTGACGAGGGCGTCGCCGGCCGACGCCGCGAGCTGCACGAGTCCGAAACGGTCGAGCGGCCGGTCCGAGCGCGCCATCGTCCCGATCGGTCGGAACGTCGCGGCGACGAGCGCCGCGACCATCAGCAGGAGCTGGCGCCACCAGGGTTCGGGCTCGGGCCGGCGCATCGTCCCGGGGTCGACCCGCACGGGTCCCCCGTCAGCCGTCCGAGAGACGCTCGCGGAGCAGCTCGTTCACGACCTTCGGGTTCGCCGAGCCGCCGGACCTCTTCATGACCTGTCCGACGAGGAACCCGAGGATCCCCTCCTTGCCGCCCTTGAACTGCGCAACCGGCCCCGGGTTCTCGGCGATCGCCTCGTCGACCCAGGCCTCGAGCGCCGCGGTGTCGGTGACCTGGCGCAGACCGCTGGCCTCGACGATGGCCTCGGCCGGCTCGCCGGTCTCGAACGCGATCTCGAGCACCTGCTTCGCGCCGGTGGCCGAGACCGTCCCGTCGGCCACGAGCCGGACGAGGTCCGCCACGTGGGCGGACGTGACCTTCGCGTCCGCCAGCTCGACGTGGGCCTTGTTCGCGAGCCCGGCGAGATCCTGCGTGATCCAGTTCGCGGCCGCCTTCGGATCGGCGCCCAGATCGAGCGTCTCCTCGAAGAACGCTGCGGTTGGGGCGGCGCCGGCGAGGAGCAGCGCCTGCTCGGGCTTCAGGCCGAGCTCGGCCACGTAGCGGGCCCGCTTCGCGGCGGGGAGCTCCGGCAGGCTCGCGCGGATCCCCTCGATCCACGCCGGGTCGGGCTCGAGCGGCGGCAGGTCGGGCTCGGGGAAGTAGCGGTAGTCGAACGCCTCCTCCTTCGAGCGCAACGTGGACGTCGCGCCGCCGTCCTCGTCCCAGTGTCGCGTCTCCTGCACGAGTGGCTCGCCTGCCTCGAGCGCCGCGCGCTGGCGAGCCTCCTCGAACCGCAGGGCGCGCTCGAGCGACCGGATCGAGTTCAGGTTCTTGATCTCGACCTTGACGCCGAGGGCGTCCTCGCCCGCGCGCCGCGTCGAGATGTTCGCGTCGCACCGCAGCGACCCCTCCTCCATCCGCACGTCGCTCACGTCGAGCGCCTCGAGCGTCGCGCGGAGCTCGCGCAGGTAGGCGCCGGCCTCCTCGGGTGTGCGGATGTCGGGCTCGGAGACGACCTCGACGAGCGGGACACCCGCACGGTTGTAGTCGACGAGCGCCGAGTCCGCCTCGTGGATCCGGCCGCTGACGCTGCCGTGCGAGGTCTTGCCGGTGTCCTCCTCCTGATGCACGCGGGTGATGCCGACGCGGCGCGTGGTCCCGTCGACCTCGATGTCGAGGTGCCCGTCGATGCAGATCGGCAGGTCGTACTGGCTGATCTGGAAGTTCTTGGGCATGTCCGGGTAGAAGTAGTTCTTCCGGTGGAAGACCGAGTGCGGCGCGATGCGGCAGTCGAGCGCGAGGCCGATCCGCACGATGTACTCGATCGCCTTCTCGTTCGGCACGGGGAGCGACCCCGGGTGGCCGAGGCACACCGGACAGACGTTCGTGTTCGGCGGCGCGCCGAACTCGTTGCGACAGCCGCAGAACATCTTCGTGGCCGTGGAGAGCTCGACGTGGCACTCCAGGCCGATGACGGTCTCGAACTCGGCCATGACGCGGTAAGCCTACCGGAGCCATCTGTGCTCGCTGACGGCGACCCGGCGCGAGGGCGGTAACCGTCGTATCGGGAACGCAGGTGACGCCGCTCCGGAGCGTGCCGTATCCTGCACCACATGTCGCGACCGGTCGTGTCCACCAGCGCGCGGCCGGGCGTCGCGACGATCTGGATCGCGCTCTCGTCGGTCTACGTGATCTGGGGCACCACGTATCTCGCGATCCGCGTGGTCAACGAGACGCTCCCGCCCCTGCTCTCGGCGTCGGTCCGGTTCCTCGTCGCCGGCGCGCTGATGTACGCATGGACGATCCGCCGCGGCGACCGCGAGGGCGACCGTCCGACGCGCGTCCAGTGGCGCTCGGCCGCGATCGTCGGGACCCTCCTGCTCCTCGGCGGCAACGGCGGCGTCGTGTGGGCCGAGAAGACGATCCCGTCGGGCATCGCGGCGCTGCTCGTCGCGCTCGTGCCGCTGTGGATGGCACTGCTCGACCGGCTGTTCTTCGGCGGGCACCTCGCGGGGCGCGCGGTCGTCGGTCTCGTCGCCGGGTTCGGCGGTGCCGCGCTGCTGCTCGGCGGCGAGGCCTCGGGCGACGTCGACCTCGTCGGCATGCTCTTCGTCGTGGGCGCGTCGCTCGCGTGGGCGATCGGCTCGCTCTGGTCCCGCCACGCGCCGCTGCCGGCCCGGCCGTTCGTCGGCATCTCGATGGAGATGGTCGCCGGCGGCGTGGCGCTCGGCGTCGCCGGGGTGCTGGCGGGCGAGCTCGGGCGGATCGACGTCTCGGGGTTCTCGGCCGCTTCCCTGATCGGCCTGCTCTACCTCATCGTGTTCGGCTCGTGGGTCGGGTTCACCGCGTACCTGTGGCTGCTGCGGGTGGCGCGGACGTCGCTCGTCTCGACGTACGCGTACGTGAACCCGGTCGTCGCCGTGTTCCTCGGCTGGCTGATCCTCGACGAGG
>DAIUEM010000274.1:0-3002 GCA_036845105.1 Actinomycetota bacterium
ACTCCTTCGCCGCCTCGAACAGGCCGAGACCGGAGCCGCCCGCCGCGTGGTAGACCACGTCGGCGCCGCCCTCGAACATGCTCGTCGCGATCTCCTTGGCCTTGGCGGGATCGTTGAACCCGGCGAAGTCCGGCGGCTGGGTGATGTACTTGATGTCGATCTCGATGTCGGGATTGACCTCCATCGCCCCGGCCACGAAGCCGGCCTCGAACTTGTGGATCAGGTCGATGTCCACGCCGCCGATGAAGCCGACGTGTCCCGTGGTGGATTTGAGCGCGGCGGCAGCGCCGACGAGGAAGGAGCCCTGCTCCTCGGCGAACAGCAACGATGCGACGTTGTCCTCGGCCGTCAGGTTGTGCGCGCCCTTACAGTTGGCGGTGTTCTCGTCGATGAAGCCGTCGATGTCCCCGAAGTTCACGTCTGGATACTTGATGCCGGCGGCGCACACGGTCTCGGCGAACAGGAACCCGACGCCGACGATCAGGTTCGTCCCCTCCGATGCAAGCAGGTCGAGCAGCTCGGCGCGGTTCGTGCCGCCCTGGTTCGGCTCGAGCTCCTGGACCTGGACCCCGAACTCCTGCTCGGCCTGGTCGAGCCCGGCCGCGGCCGAGTCGTTGAACGACAGGTCGCCCCGACCACCGATGTCATAGACGAGGCCGACCGTGACGTCGGCGCCCGGAAGCGCCGTTTCGCCGGTCGTCCCGCCCGTCGTTCCGGTCTCCCCGCCGTCACCCTCGTCGTCCCCGCACGCAGTAGCTACGAGCGAGAGAACGGCGAGCACGGCGAAGATCCGTAGGAACTTGCGCATCCCCTTCCCCCCTTCTATCCCAAGCGCTCTCAGAACGCTCCCTCCGGATGATACGTGAGCGCGCTCGTCCATGGTTCGGCACTCCCGAACGCCGTCACGAGCCCGCTCCCCACACTCACTCCGTCCCGAACAGCCGGTCCCCGAAGTCCCCGAGACCGGGCAGGATGTAGCCGTGCTCGTTCAGCTCGCGATCGAGCGCGCCCGTGAAGATCGGGATGTCCGGGTGGTCCGCCTGGAGCTTCGAGATGCCCTCCGGCGCGGACACCACGCACACGAACCGGATCGTGGCGGGGACCCCCGCCTCCTTGATCGCCGTGCAGGCGGCCGAGCCCGAGCCCCCCGTCGCGAGCATCGGGTCGAGGACGACCACGTGCCGGGCGTCCACCGGCGGCAGCTTCCGGTAGTACGACTGCGGCTGGAGCGACGCCTCGTCGCGCTCGAGCCCGATGTACCCCACTGCGACCTCGGGGAACAGCTCGGTGAAGGCCTCGAGCATGCCGAGGCCGGCCCGCAGGATCGGCACGGCGACGAGGTCGCCCAGGACGCGCCCCTTCGTCCGCTCGAGGGGCGTGTCGACGGGCACCTCGGTCGTCGGGAGGTCGCGGATCGCCTCGAGCGTCAGCGCGAGCGCCAGCCGCTTCGCGAGCGTGCGGAACACGGCCGGCGGGGTCGTCCGATCTCGGAGCGACGTGAGCAGATGCTCGGCGAGCGGGTGGTCGACGACCGTGACGGACATCGGGCGCATCCTATCCCGGTCCCCCCTCGGGGCGCCGGGCCGGCCGGACCCCGGGGGGCGGGCCGAGCGTCCTCGCTCGACGCGCCCGGAACCGGTCGCCACCGTCCGGGATCGGTTGCCACCGCCACGGCGCCCTGGCAGGATGAGGCGCCTGATGAGGGAGCTCTTCGGTCTCTGGTACTTCTACGGCGGGGACGACCCGGCGTAGTCGCCTGAGCCGACCGACAGCACAGGGGACCCCGGGTCACGGACCCGGGGTTCAGCGTCTCTCGGGGACCGGGCCCGCCGAGCGCGGAGGACGAGCGATGGTCGTGGTGATGAACCGGGACGCGACGGACGCGGACATCGAGCGCGTCGCGGAGCGGGTCCGCGAGGTCGGCGGCGAGGCCTTCGTCTCCCGCGGCACGGTCCACACGATCATCGGCCTCGTCGGGGACACGTCGATCTTCCGGGCGCTCGACCTCGACAACCTGCCGGGCGTCGACCACCTGATCCACGTCGGCAAGCCGTACAAGATGGTCGCGCGGTCGCTGCATCCCGAGCCCACCGTCGTCAACGTGGGTCCGGCCGTCGTCGGGCGCGAGACGTTCACGCTCATCGCCGGACCCTGCGCCGTCGAGAGCGAGGAGCAGGCGTTCGAGGCCTGCCGGGCCGCGAAGGCCGCCGGCGCGACGATCCTGCGCGGCGGGGCGTTCAAGCCCCGGACGTCGCCGTACTCGTTCCAAGGGCTGGGCGGGCGAGGTCTCGAGATCCTCGCGATGTGCCGCGAGGAGACGGGGCTCCCGGTCGTCACGGAGGTCGTCGACCCCCGCGACGTCGACCTCGTCGCGAAGTGGGCCGACGCGCTGCAGATCGGCACCCGCAACATGCAGAACTTCGAGCTGCTGAAGGCCGCCGGCTCGACGCACAAGCCCGTGATGCTGAAGCGCGGGTTCTCGGCGACGGTCGAGGAGTGGCTCATGGCCGCCGAGTACGTCGCCCAGCGCGGCAACTCCGAGATCATCCTGTGCGAGCGCGGGATCCGGACGTTCGAGACGGCCACCCGGAACACGCTCGACCTCGCGGGCATGGCGGTCGCCCAGCTCGAGAGCCACCTGCCGGTGATCGTCGACCCGTCCCACGCGACCGGCGACCGGGATCTCGTGGCGCCGATGGCGCGCGCGGCGATCGGGGCCGGAGCGGACGGCGTGATGATCGACGTCCACGCGAACCCCGGCGAGGCGCTCTGCGACGGACCCCAGGCGCTCCGGCCGGCCGAGCTCCTCGCGCTGTCGGAGGACCTCGAGGCGCTCGCGAAGGTCCTCGGCCGCAAGGTCGGCTGAGACCGGCGTCCTTCGGGAGCGCCGAGCCGCCCTTCGGGGAGGCTCGACGACCACACGACGCGACTTCCTGATCGCGCTGGGCGCATGCGCATCGGCGACGTCGCTCCCCCTGCGCGCGGAAGCAGGTCACGTTGCC
>DAIUEM010000275.1:0-2986 GCA_036845105.1 Actinomycetota bacterium
GCCGCCGCGGCTCCGGCGCCTGGGCCTGGGGGTCGTGGGCGCGCCTGCGTCGCCGCTCGTGTCGCCCTCATCCGTGGTCGCCGCCGTGGCGGCGCCCGAGGTCGTCTCGAGAGAGGTTTCCTGCGTCATGCTCGAAGCTCCCTTCGCCTCGTCGGCGGGCGTGATCGTGGCGGGAGCCGGAACGGAGCCGATGGGGGTGCGGGTCCCACGCCGGGACGAGCTCGAACTCCCCGAGGGAGCATCGATCGTCTCAGGTGTGGACGGAGGTGGTGCCGACGTCGGAGCGTCGGCCGTCCCCTCCGGCGCATCGTCGCGCACGTGAAGGTTCCTGTCCCGGCGCCGACCACCCGGCCGCGGCCGCTCCGGGGCCCGTCCCGGGGGCCGGCGGGGCCATGGCCGCGCCGTACTCGTACCTCGCCGAGCCGCCAGCGCCCCGGTTGGGCGCGCGCTTGGCGGGCAAGCCTGGACACAGGGTAGCAGGCGGGCCGGACTCACCCGCCCACCGTCCTCGCATCGGGCCTGGATCCTCGAGGGGGCTAGCCACGAGGGACTAGGCCCGCGTCGCCGATGCGGCGTCGGAGAACCCGCTGCCTGCCTGATACCCGCCCGGAGCGGCGCCGGGGCACACTTCTGGCATGGAACGGGCGCTCCTTCCCCGCCCGGTGACGGACGGGGGAGTCCGTATGGCTTCCGGACGCGTACGCGTCATGGTCGTGGACGACAACGCCGGGTTCCGCGAGTCCCTCCTGTCGCTGCTCGACGCCGGTGGGCTCGACGTCGTCGGCGAGGCGTCCTCCGGGTTCGCGGCGCTCGACATGGTCGACGGACTCGACCCGGACGTCGTGCTGATGGACGTCCGGATGCCGGGGATCGACGGGATCGAAACGACACGCCGCCTGAAGGCCCGCTACCCAGCGCTCGGCATCGTCGCCCTGTCCGGGCACGAGGACCAGGAGATCGTCACCGAGATGCTCGTGGCCGGCGCGAGCGGCTACGTCCTGAAGGACTCGGACGGCGACGAGATCCTGCACGCCGTCTCCCTGGCGGCGGGCGGGGGCGGGGTCCTGTCCCCCGGCGTCACCCCGCGCGTCATCGAGGAGCTCACCGAGGCGCTCGAGCGCGAGCGCCGGCGGACCCGAGAGCTCGAGGAGGCGCAGGCGGCGCTCGTCGAGCGTGCCGCGCGACGGCACGAGCTCGTCGCGCGCCTGTCGCATGAGCTCCGCACCCCCGTGACCGTGATCCTCGGCATGGCGCAGACCCTCACGAAGGCGCCCGAGGAGCCCGAGCGCGACGAGCTCCTCGACCGGTTGGTGTCGAGGGCGAGGGACCTGGCCCGGCTGGTCGAGCGGTTCGAGCTCACCGTGGACGCCGGGCTCACCGAGCACGTGGACATCGTGCGGGTGGCCGGCGAGCTCGCCTCGGCGAGCCCGCGCATCCGCGTGGAGGCGGACGGCGCGATCCCCGAGGTGCCGCTCAACCCCGGCGCCGCCCGCCGCATCCTCGAGGAGCTGCTCGACAACGCGATCCGCTTCTCGCCCGCCGAGGCGCCCGTCCAGGTCCGCCTCGGGCTCGGGCTCACCGCCCTCGAGATCCGCGTGGTCGACCGTGGCCGGGGGATCGAGCCGGGCGACCGCGAGCGGATCTTCGGACCGCTCGAGCAGCTCGAAGACCTGAACGTGCGCGTCCACCAGGGGGCCGGGATGGGCCTGGCTCTCGCGCGGACGGCGGCGCGCGCGATGGGCGGTGACGTGACGCTCGAGGCCTCGGACGCCCAGGGCTCGACGTTCCTGTGGACGATCGCGCTCAGCGAGTGATCGCCGCTACGTGAACCGGCGCATGTGCACGTTCTGGAGCAGACCCACCGCGATCGCGTTCGTGAGCAGCGAGCTCCCGCCGTAGGACACGAACGGCAGCGTGATCCCGGTGATCGGCATGATGCCGATCGTCATCCCCACGTTCACGAAGATCTGGATCGCGAACATGGCGGCGATGCCGGCCGCGACGTACGTGCCGAACGGATCCTTCGATAACAGCGCGATCCGGAACGCGCGCCACAGCAACACGGCGAACGCGAGCAGCATGCCGACGGCGCCGACGAACCCGAACTCCTCCCCCACCACCGTGAAGATGAAGTCCGTGTGCTGCTCGGGGACGAAGTCGAGGTTCGTCTGCGAGCCCTCCAGGTACCCGGTGCCCGTCAGTCCCCCGGAGCCGATCGCGATCTCCGCCTGCTGTCGGTTCCATCCCGACCGCTGCGGGTCGTTCTGCGGGTCGAGGAACCCGGTGATGCGGGCGATCTGGTACTCGCGGACGAGGCCGAGCTGCAGTGCCCCGAAGATCAGCACGATCGCCGTGAGCGCCAGGATGCCGAGGTGCCGACCCCGGGCCCCGGCAACCACCAGGATCCCGACGAGGATCGACACGAGCACGATCGACGTCCCGAGGTCGGGCTGGAGGAACACGAGCACGGCGGGGATCGCCGCGATCGCCGTGGCAGCGTAGACGTGCTGCAGGGACAGCTCGCCGCTCGTGCGTCGGAGCTCGGCCAGGTAGGTCGCGAGCATGACGATGAGCGCGATCTTCGTGAGCTCGGAGGGCGTGAGCTGGAATCCGAAGAGCTCGAACCAGCGCTGCGAGCCCTTCACCGTCGTGCCGAGCGGCGTGCGGACCAGCAGCAGGAGCGCGATCGAGGCGCCGTAGATCATCCCCGCGTAGATCCGCAGGAACCGGTAGTCGAAGCTCGCCATGAGCATCACGATGACGATGCCGAGCGCGGCGAAGGTTGACTGGCGCTTCAGGTACGTGCCCGGGTCGAGCTCCACCGCCTCGAGCGACTGATGGGTCGCCGAGTAGACCATGAACAGCCCGCTCACGATGAGGAGGAGCATCGCGACCAGGAGCGCGGGGTCGATGTGCCGGATCGGACGTCGCTCCGCCGGGAAGACCTTGCCGGCCGTCCCTACGTCGACCGTGCCGAGGGTGGCTA
>DAIUEM010000276.1:0-2986 GCA_036845105.1 Actinomycetota bacterium
ACGGCGACCGACTGCCCGTCGAGCGCCGACGGGTCGGCGTCGTCCTCGTACCAGTAGTCGAAGGCGTAGACGTCGTCACCCTCGCGCGGGTCCCAGACGACGTTCTCCGTGCCGGAAACGGCCATGCCGAACATCGGGAAGGGCAGCCACGCGGTGTCCCCCCGGAGGTCGAGCGGCGCGAACCCGAGCCCCGCGCGCCGACACAGGAGCATGATTTCGCGCTGCCGAGCGCCGTGCCGGCGTCGGCGCCACCAGAGGGCCGCGACCGCGGTCACCGGAACGAGCAGCAGGAACCATCCCACGAGGTCAACGTCGGCTGTCGAGCCGGGCACCTTGAATGGCGCCGAGGCGCCTCGACGCTCAGGCCGACGGATCGGCGACCTGGCCGAGGAACAGCGGGACGCGTTCCTGCGTGTCGAGGATCACGAACGCGAACGGGTGATCGGCGTGGATCACCGCGTCCGGCGGCGGCGGGCCCGACGTCGCGAACGCCAGCCCGGTGACCGCGGCGGCCTCCGTCCCCCACTCGTCGACCGTGATGGTCGCGCGGTGGATCGCGTCGCCGATCCAGAGAGGGGTCTCGCTGATGCCGGAGAAGTCCGCCGCAGCCGCGTCGAACGGCGCCCGCATCCCGAGCGCCCGCAGGACCGGGATGAGCGGCACGTCGGTGTCGAAGTCCCACCGCGGCAGGTGCAGCTCGACCGTCCCCTCCCGCAGCGCGTCGCCGACGACCCCGAGCACGTCCGGTGTGAGGACGTCGCCAGGCCCCCGGCCGTCCGTCGGGACGAGCACCCACATCGCCAGGCGGCCGCCCACGTACGGCAGCTCGACGGCCTGCCACCCCTCGCCCTCCGCGTAACGGATCGTGCCGAGCTGCCGCATCGTCGGCACGACGATCTCGGTGCCGTCCGCGAGGGTGAACGGCAGGTCGACGGTCGGGTCCTTCGCGAACGGCGTCGCCCAATCGGCCTTGAGGTAGACCGCGTTCGCGAGCACCAGCTTCGTGTCGGGTGGGAGGGAGTCGAAGAGCCGGTCGATCCTCCCTCGGGTGCGCTCGGTCACCCAATCGTCGATGATCCGCGTCGCGCGGTCGGTGCCGAAGTCCACGGGGACCACGCCGGCCCCGTACTGCTCGCCGAGCGTCGTCAGGAACCGCTCGAGGATCGGGAAGCCGACCTGGGGGAAGACACCGTTCGCGATCTCGAGCGCGGGCGGCGACTCCTGCCCCGGTTCGCGCTTCGCCTCGAGGTCGGGGCTCCTGAGCTCCTCGGGCGCGGCCTCCGAGAGGGCACGGTCGAGCGCGTTGAACGACACGTGCGTCGTCTGGGCGTCGGTGGGGAAGTGCAGAACCCCGTCGATCTCCTCGGCGGTCGTGCCCGCTGCGCCGGCGCGCGCCATCCCGAAGACCAACGAGATGCTCGTCGGCGACAGGACGACGTTCGCGCCCGGCTCCGCCACCTGGTCGAAGAGCTCGACCCCGAACCGCGTCATCCCGTCGACCAGCGCGTCGAGGTCCGCGCCCTCGATCTCGGCCCGGGCGACGTCGACGGTGAGCAGCTCCCCCTCGGTCCCCTCGAGCGTCCGACCCGCCGGCTCGCCCGGCGTCGGCGTCGATGTCGACGAGCTCGTGCAGGAGGCCAGGAGCAGGAGGAACGCGCCGATGCCGATGACGAGCCGCTTCACCGCGGGCCTCCGGACCAGGGCGCGGACGGACGCCGCGTCTCCCATCCACCATATGCCGCTCGCGTGGCCCGCCGTGACGGCCTGGGTGGCGTTAGACCCAGATGAGCGCGACCGACGCGACGAGCAGCACGGTGAGCGCGAGGCTCACGGCTCGCCGGGGTTGCGACGGGCGTCGGCTTCCACGACCAGGCGCACCTCACGCGGCACTTCAAGCGCCACGTGGGAACGACGCCGTCGCGCTACGCGCGCGCCGGGAGGCCGGTCAAGATCCCTCGACTGCCTGCCTGAGGCTCTCGAGCACGACCGGCCACGTACTACCGAAGCGCTCGGTG
Source organism: Actinomycetota bacterium (assembly GCA_036845105.1). Classification (GTDB taxonomy): domain Bacteria; phylum Actinomycetota; class UBA4738; order UBA4738; family HRBIN12; genus HRBIN12. Next base: position 2,016 of record DAIUEM010000276.1, read on the forward strand.
GAGGAACCCCAGCACGAGCGGTCGAACGTGCTCGCCCGGCTCCCACCGCAACAGCTCCACACCGTGCTCGCCGAAGGGGACGATCTCCAAGCGCTTCGGCTCTCGCGCGAACCGCCAGAACGATCGGGCGGATCGGCGCCCGCGTCGGACTCCCCCGCGACGAACAAGGTGGGCGCGACGATGGCCGCGGCGTCCCTGCGCGCCTCGCCGAGTCCGGTCTCGGCCAGGCCGAGCGACGCCGAGAGCGTGATGACCGCGGAGATCCTCGGCCCCAGGTGCGCCGCGGCGGCGATCGACGCCTCCCCGCCGAGACTCGCGCCGACCAGCCCGATCCGCCCGGCGCCGCACTCCTCGAGGAATGCGACCGCCGCGACGATGTCCGTCCACAGCTCGGCCGTCGGCACGCCGCCGCCCGAGCAGCCGCCGCCACAGGTACCCTGGAAGTTGAACGTGAGCACGGTGAATCCGTTCGAGGCCAGCTCGCCCGCGAACTCGAGCCAGTCGGTCTGGTCGGTGTCGACCTGGTGCGCCAGCACGATCGCTCGCTCCCGGCCCGGTGCGAACACGCGACCGACCAGACGCGCCCCACCCGAGGACGGGAACGTCACCCGGCGCCAGCGACCCTCCCCACCGGTGGCCGAGACGCTCGGCGACGGCGCCGCAGAGGCTGGGCTCGCCGAGGGCGAGACGGTCGACCGATCCTCCGCGGCCCCGCGTCGGCTCGGAGCTTCCCCCGCACCCAGCGGCGAGGAGCGACACCAGACATGCGATGGCCAGGTCGCGACGACGCATCGCGGCAGCGTGCCATGTCGTGATTGACATGTCAATTTCGATATGTCACGGTCGGCATGCCATCGCGAAGGAGCCCGGATGTCGCTCCGCCACGCCCTGCTCGGCCTGCTCGCCGACCGCCCCATGAGCGGGTACCAGCTCACGAGGGCCTTCGACGGGTCGCTGGCCCACGTGTGGTC
>DAIUEM010000277.1:0-2971 GCA_036845105.1 Actinomycetota bacterium
CGCGCGCCACTCGGCCGGGACGACCGGCGCCGGGGGCGCGTCGGGCACGCGGAGCCACCGAGGTCCCCAGAAGGCCTCCACCGCGATCCCGTCCCGCCGCACGATGTCGAGCGGATACCGGTCGCGATCCGGGTCGTCGACGGCGAACCGGCCCTCGGCGATCGGAACCAGGCCAGCCCGTCGCCCGTCCTCGTCGAGGAACAGCCGGTCGCCCTCGGCCATCAGCTGGACGGACCCGAGCTCGTCCTCGAACCGGCCCGCGAACGTCGCCGCGTCGGGGACGCTCGCGCGGTCGACCGGCTCCGGGACGTCCGGGAGATCCGCCTCCCGCGCCTCCGCCGCCAGGCACGCGAGCGCGAACCGCGCCAGGTCCAGCCGTCTGCCGAAGGCGGAGTTCATCAGCACCGTCACGCCGAACCCCGTCTCCGGCTCGACGAGCAGGTATGCGGTGAAGCCGACCATCCCGCCCGAATGCCCGAGCAGCCGCGGTCCGCCCTCCTGGGACAGCCACTTGAGCCCGTAGCCGAAGACCTCGCCGGGCGCATCGGGATCCCCGGCCACCGGGCGCGCCATGCGCTCGAAGCCCTCCTCGGTCAGGACGCCGTGACCGCGGTTCAGCACGAGGCGCGCGTAGGCCGCCAGCTCCTCGGCGGTCGCGCAGATCGTGCCGTCGGCCGTGGCGCTCTCGAACCACCCCGAGGGCGCCCACCCCTGCCGAGGCTGCCAGGGCCGATCGTCGAACGGCGACGTGTACCCGACGGCCAGGCGTCCCCGCGTTGCGTTCGTGATGACGACGTCGACGCCGCCCATGCCGATCGGCTCCATCACCCGCTCGCGGACCACCTCCCACCACGGGCGCCCCGTCACGGCCTCGAGCACGAGGCCGAGCGCCTTGTAGCCGACGTTCGAGTACAGGAACCGCTCGCCCGGCGCCCACCCCGTATGCGTCTCCCGCAGCGACCAGACCTCGTGCGCCGCCTCGCCGGTCGCGTCCATCCCGCAGACGATGCCCGCCGTGTGCGACAGCAGGTGGTGAACCGCGATCGGACCGTACGCCGAACGGACCTCGAACCACGGCAGGTACTCGGTCACGGGCGCGTCCAGGTCGAGCCGGCCCTCCTCCCGCTGCTGCAGGAGCGCCATCACGGTGAACCCCTTGCTGATCGAGCCGATCTGGAACCGGTGCTCGGGCCCGACGGGCGTCCCGGCGTCCACGTTCGCGAGGCCGTCGAGGACCACGCCGAGGATGCGCTCGCGATCGGTCAGCGCGAGCGCCAGCCCGGGCGTATCCAGGGTGGACCGGTGGCGCTCGACGAAGGATCGGACGCGCTCGAGGCTGGCGTCGCCGCGCGCCATCGGCCGGGTCACCCGAAGAACAGTTTCAGCTCGCGCTCGGCGGACTCCGGCGAGTCGCTGCCGTGCACGATGTTCTCGGTGATGATGAGCCCGTAGTCGCCGCGGATCGTCCCGGGCGGCGCGCTCGCCGGGTCCGTCGGCCCCATCATCGTGCGCCACACATCGATCGCGCCCTCGCCCTCGAGGCGCGCGACGACGATCGGGCCGGACGTGATGAACGCGACGAGGTCTCCGAAGAACGGCTTCTCCCGATGCTCCCCGTAGTGCTCCTCGGCGAGCGCGCGGTCGATCCGCATCAGCCGCATCTCGGCGATCCGCAGCCCCTTGTCCTCGACGCGGCGGAACACCTCGCCGACCAGACCGCGGCGGACGCCGTCCGGCTTCACGATGAGCAGGGTCGACTCGCCGGCCATCTTCAGGGTTCCTCCTCGGCGGGGCCGGGACCCCGCGTCTCGGGCGGTGAGCCCGCGACCAGCGCCCGGCGGGCGTCCGCGACAGTGTACAGAGAGCCCGTCACCAGGATGAGGTCGGTCTCGCCGGCGTCCGAGCGCACGGCTTCGAGCGCCTCCCGTACGTCGGCGAACGCCCGCGTCGGGATGCCCCTTCGCGAGAACGCCTCGGCGACCTCCGCGGGCGAACGAGCTCGGACGCTCCCGGTCGCGCACGCGTACGCCTCGTCGGCGAGCGGCGCCAGGCGCTCGGCGATGCCCTCGAGATCCTTGTTCGAGAACACCCCGACGACCAGGCGGAGCCGGTCCCACGTGAAGGTCTCGGGCAGGGCGGCCGCGAGCGCCTCGGCGGCGGCCGGGTTGTGCGCCCCGTCGAGCACGATCAGCGGGTGGCGCCCCACGACCTCGAGCCGCCCGGGCACGGTCGCGGAGGCGAACGCGCGGCGCACCGCCTCCTCGTCGAGCGGACGCTCGACGAGCGCCTCGAACGCCACGAGGGCAGCGGCCGCGCTGTGCACCGCATGCTCGCCGTGGATCGGCAGCACCAGATCCTCGTACGACGCGCCGAGCCCGTGGACCGTGAGCGCCTGACCGCCGACGGCGGGCACCCGCGACTCGAGCGCCCACTCGCGGCCCTCGAGGAGCATCGACGCGATCGCATGCTCGCAACGGTCGCGGATCACCGCGAGCGCCTCGGGCTCCTGCTCGCGGACGACCGCGACCTTGCCCTGCTTGACGATGCCGGCCTTCTCGCGTGCGATGTCCGCGAGCGTCGGGCCCAGCTCCGCGACGTGGTCCATCGCGATGGGGCACAGCACCGCGACGTCGCCCTCGACGAGGTTCGTCGCGTCCCACTCGCCGCCCATCCCGACCTCGAACACGCCCAGGCTCACCGGCTTGTCGGAGAACCACAGGTACCCGAGGGCGGTGAGCGTCTCGAAGTACGTGACCCGCCCGACGCGCTCGTCCACGGTCCGCAGGTACGGGAGCAGACGCTCGTACTCCTCGCCGAGCTCGTCCTCGCCCATCCGCTCGCCGCAGACGACGAACCGCTCGGTCACCGACGTCAGGTGGGGCGAGGTGAACAGTCCGGTCGGCAGCCCGTGCGCGCACGCGAGGGCGGCGGCGAGGCGCGCGGTCGTCGTCTTGCCGTTCGTGCCGGTGAC
>DAIUEM010000278.1:0-2968 GCA_036845105.1 Actinomycetota bacterium
GGGAGGTCGGATTCTGCTCGGGCATCGAGAACTACTCGCGGCACATCGACGGCCGGGTGCAGGGGGAGGCCCCGTACACGCTGCTCGACTACTTCCCGGACGGCTGGCTGTGCGTGCTCGACGAGTCGCACGTCACCGTGCCGCAGATCCACGGGATGTTCGAGGGCGACAAGACCCGCAAGGAGACCCTCGTGGACTTCGGGTTCCGGCTGCCTTCGGCGCTCGACAACCGGCCGCTGCGGTTCGAGGAGTTCATCCGGAAGGTGGATCAGATCGTCTTCATGTCGGCGACGCCGAGCCCCTACGAGTTCCGGGTGAGCAAGCGCGTGGCCGAGCAGATCGTCCGCCCCACCGGCCTCATCGACCCCGAGGTCCAGATCCGGCCGACCAGGGGACAGGTCGACGACCTGATCGAGGAGATCCGCAAACGCGCCGAGGCCGACCAGCGGGTCCTCGTCACCACCCTCACGAAGAAGATGGCCGAGGACCTCACGGACTACCTCCTCGAGATGGGGATCCGCGTCCGGTACCTGCACTCGGAGGTCGACACGATCCAGCGGATCGAGATCGTGCGCGACCTGCGCCTCGGAGAGTTCGACGTGCTCGTCGGGATCAACCTGCTGCGCGAGGGCCTCGACCTGCCCGAGGTCTCGCTCGTCGCGATCCTCGACGCCGACAAGGAGGGGTTCCTGCGCTCGGAGACGTCGCTGATCCAGACGATCGGCCGTGCGGCGCGCAACGTGGACGGCACGGTCCTGATGTACGCGGACGACGTGACCGACTCGATGAAGGCCGCGATCTCCGAGACCCAGCGCCGGCGCAAGATCCAGATGGCATACAACCGTGAGCACGACATCGACCCGCAGTCGATCCGCAAGAAGGTCTCGGACATCCTGCTCACGATGGCGGTGGACACCGGCGCGCCGCGCCCGGACCGCAAGCGACGCAAGCGCGAGCACCCCGAGATGCCGACCGAGGAGCTCGAGCGCCTGATCCGCAGCCTCGAGGAGGAGATGCACGAGGCCGCGAAGGATCTGCGGTTCGAGTACGCGGCGCGGCTCCGCGACGAGGTGCAGGATCTCCGGAAGGAGCTGAAGGCGATGCGGGAGGCCGGGGTGGGCTCGTGAGCTCGGCGCTCGTCGTGCGGGCTCCGCTCGCCTGGCTCGAAGCGGGCTCCCTCGTCCCCGACGTCGTCGTCGTCGTCGAACGCGGCCTCGTCGCCTACGCCGGGCCCGCCGCCGAGGCGCCCCCGTCCGCCGACGCGGAGGAGGTCGACGTCGACGGGTTCCTCATGCCGGCCGTCGCCGATCGCCACGTGCACGTCGGCCTGGCAGACCCGGCGACGGTGGTCCTGCGCGGCGTCACGGCCGTGCGCGACTGTGGCTGGCCGGCGGACGTCATCTTCCCGCTCGCCGACGCGTCCGAGCTGCCCAGCTTCACGGGGCCGCTGATCCGCGCGGTGGGCCCGATCCTCACCGCGCCAGGCGGGTACCCGGGGCGGGAGCGATGGGCGCCGCCGGGGACGAGCCTCGAGGTGCACGACCCTGGCGAAGCGGCGCGCGCCGTGCAGATGCTCGCCGGGCGCGGGGCGGTGGCGATCAAGGTGTCGCTGAACGCGGACGCGGGGCCGACGCCGTCCGACGCGGACCTCGAGGCGATCTGCTCGGCGGCGGCAGAGTCTCGCCTGCCGGTCGTCGCGCACGTCGAGGGCGCGGGCCAGACCGAGCGCGCGCTCGGCGCGGGCGTGCGGGAGATCGCCCACACCCCCTGGACCGAGAGCCTGTCGGACTCCGCGATCCAGGCGCTCGCGAAGCGCACGCGGATCGTCTCGACGCTCGACATCCAGAGCTTCGGGGGGGACACGCCGGAGGTTCGGACCGCCGTGGATAACCTGCGCCGGTTCCACGAGGCGGGCGGGATCGTCCTGTACGGCACCGACCTCGGCAACGGGCCCATCCCGCCGGGGGTGGACGTACGCGAGGTCCTGCTGCTCCGCGAGGCCGGGCTGCCCACCGAGGCGATCCTGCAGTCGATGTCGCGCGGCCCGCTGCAGCGCAACGCGCCCGGCGACCTGCTCGCGCTCGGCCGGAACCCGTTCGAGGAGCTGGACGCCTTCGACGACGTCCGGCTCGTGGTCCGCGGCGGCCGGGTCGTCGGCTGACCGGGCTTGCGCCCCGCGCCCGGAGCGGGTACACACGTCCGGTCCCATCGTCGCCCGCGAGGAGGTCACCGTGAGCACGACCGAGTTGCCCCCTGCCCTCGCGCCAGGCGCGGAGATCCTGCCCGAGGAGCTGGGGCTCACCCAGCGCAACCACAGCTTCCATCTCGAGGGTCTGCGGTACGACGTGACGCCGCCCGGCATGCATTACCTGCTGATCCACTTCGACATCCCCGACGCCGACGAGGCCGCGTGGCGGATCGCGGTCGACGGGCTCGTGCGGAGCCCGCTCGAGCTCTCGATGGCCGAGCTGCGGGCGCGACCGGCGGTGACGATGCCGGTGACGATGGAGTGCGCCGGCAACGGCCGGGCGCGGCTGACCCCGAGGCCGGTCTCGCAGCCGTGGCTGGACGAAGCGATCGGGACCGCCGAGTGGACCGGCACCCCGCTCGCCCCGATCCTCGACGAGGCGGGGGTCGACCCGGACACCGTCGAGCTGGTGTTCACCGGCGCCGACCGGGGGATCCAGGGCGGCGTCGAGCAGGACTACCAGCGCAGCCTGACCGTGGCCGAGGCGACCAGGGACGACGTCCTGCTCGCGTACGAGATGAACGGCCGGCCGCTCGCGCCGCAGCACGGGTTCCCGGTCCGGCTGCTCGTCCCCGGCTGGTACGGCATGACGAGCGTGAAGTGGCTCACGCGGATCACGGCGGTCGCCGAGCCGTTCGACGGGTATCAGATGGACGCATACCGGATGCGCCAAGACCCGGACGAGGCCGGCGTCCCCGTGACCCGGATGCAGCCCAGAGC
>DAIUEM010000279.1:0-2908 GCA_036845105.1 Actinomycetota bacterium
GCGGGCGGCGTGGGCCAGGTGGTAGTCCCGCAGCTCACCGCGCTCCAGGATCGCATCGACCAGGAGGAGCCCGGCCTCGGCCACGACCTGGGATGCCCGAGCGACCCGATCGTCGGCGCGCTGCCAGGCGAGCACCGCCTCGGGGTACCGGGCCGCGGCGACGTCGGCTCGCAGGACCTCCCAGTCCCTCGCGAAGGCCTCGAGCTCCTGGCTCTCGGTCAGCTCGACCGCGACGTAGGGGCCGAGCCCGTCGTCGGCGATCCGGTAGTACCTCATGTGCCCATGGTGCCAGTGGTCGGCTCGTATTACAAGTGTGTGATTTCATGTGGGGAGCTTCGTCTCCGACCGATGACCCTGCGGCCGGGCCCCGGTCGAGGGACTCCGAGGAGCGTAGGGTGGCGCGATGGAGATCGATCGGAGCGCGCCGGCGACCGCGGCGGGCGAGCTCGACATCGCCGCCTCGCCCGAGGTCGTCTGGGACGTCATCTCGAACATCGAGGCGTGGCCGTCCTGGAACCCGGACGTGAAGACGGCGACGCTGGATGGTCCGCTCGCCGTCGGCTCGGTCTTCCGCTGGAGGGCAGGTAGCGCCTCGCTCACCTCGACCCTCAGGGTCGTGGACACTCCGCGCGAGCTCTCCTGGTCCGGCCGGGCGATGGGGATCCGGGCGATCCACACCTTCCGCTTCGAGCCGAGCGACGGCGGCACCCTCGCGCGGTCCGAGGAGTCCTGGGCGGGTCTCGTGCCGACCCTGCTCAGGGGGTACAGCCGCAGAACCCTCGACCGCGGGATCCGAAACGTCCTGCGGCTTCTGAAGGACGAGGCCGAGCGGCGCGCGGGCACGTGACCTGCCGCGAACCCACGCGGGGCCGGACCGCCGCCCTTGTTCGTCTACCGCATCATCCCGCGGTCAGCGACGGCGTTCGCGATCCTCGAGCCCGGCGGCGCGACCCGGTGGCGCTTCCTGAGCTGAGCCATGCGTCGACGGCATCGCCGCACGCCGGAGCGCACAGCCCGTGGCTGCGCGCGATCACCAACGTAGGTTCTCTCCGGCCGGCGTTTCGCCCGCGCCGGTTGTCGGTTACGGTTCCGGTGGAGAAGGAGGGCGTATGGATCTCATGTTGTTGGCTGCCAGGTCGTGCGGCGGCGGAGTTACGACGCTCCTGTGGATCGTCGCGGTCGTCCTCGTGATCGCGGGCATCGTGACCCTCATCCGTGGCGGGGTCGTCGCGGGGATCGTCCTGATCATCGTCGGACTCCTCGTGGGACCGGGAGGCGTCAGCATCTTCTGCTAGCCCACTCCGTCCGAGCACGCCGGCGAGGAACGGGCGCGCCCTTGGCTGCGCCGCTCTCTTGGGGCGTCGGGCCGCCCGTTCCTTCCCACCGACGACGCCTTTCGTTCAGGAGTTCGTGAGGTCGCCTCCGGGCTCAGGTCGTAGCGCGGCGCCCCGCGAGTAGCGCACGGACCTCCCCGGGCGTAGGGTCACACCCTCGCGTGCGATCGCGGGCCACGGAGGGAGGGCCGTGTCCGAATCGGGGCGCCGAACGGGACGGTGGCCGGCGTCGCTGGCCGCGGGCCTGGTCGTCGGGGCCGTCGAGGCGCTGGTGGCGATCTCGTTCGCGGCGCTCGTGTTCGCCGGGTACCTCGAGTCCTTCCTCGCCGATGGCATCGGCCTGTACCTCGGAGCCGCCGCGGTCGCGCTCGCGGGGTTCGCGTGGTTCGCCGGCCCCCGAGGCGTGATCGGCGGCATGCAGGCCGTGGGGGCGGCGGTGCTCGCGATCGTCGTCGCAGGCGCGGCAATCGACTCGTACGGGGCGCTCCAGCGGGACTTCCTCACGGCGGTGGCGGCGACCCTGGTCGTCACGATCCTGTGCGGGGTCGTCTTCCTCGTCCTCGGCAGACGGCGGCTGGCCAACGTGATCCGGTTCGTGCCGTACCCGGTCGTGGGCGGGTTCCTCGCCGGCACGGGATGGCTACTCGTGAAGGCCGGGCTCTACGTCTCCTCCGGGGAGTCGCCGTACATCACGCCGCTGACCGAGCTGATCGACCGAGAGGCCCTCGTGCGGTGGCTGCCGGCGCTCGCGTTCGCCGTGGTCCTGCTCCTCGTCGTGCGGATCGTGAAGCGCCCCCTCGCGATCCCTGTCGCGATCGGGATCGGGCTCGTCGCGTTCGCGATCGGCGTGCTCCTCACCGGCTCCTCGCTCGAGACCGCGCGGGAGGGGGCGTGGCTGCTCGGACCGCTCGACAGCACGCTGTGGCGGACGTGGACGTTCCGGGCTGTCGCGGAGGCGGACTGGTTGGCGGTGCTCGGGCAGTGGGCGTCGATCGTCACCGCCGTGTTCATGGCGACGATCGCGATCACGGTCAACGTCGGCGGGACCGAGGTCGTGCTGAACCGCGACCTCGACACGAACCGGGAGCTCCGCGACGCGGGGTTCATGAACGTCGTCTCGGGCGCTCTCGGCGGGATCCCCGGCTATCACGCGCTCAGCCTGACCGCGCTCGCCGAGCGGATGCGTGTGGACGCGCGGGCCGCGGGGCTGATCGCCGCGGCGGTCCCGGCGGCCGCGGTGATCTTCGGCGCCACCGTCGTCGAGCTGATCCCGCGGATGATCGTCGGAGGGGTGCTGGCCTTCCTCGGCCTGGCGTTCATCGTCGAGTGGGTCTGGGACAAGCGCCGGGTGCTGCCGCCGCTCGAGTACGCGGTCGTGCTCCTGATCCTGGCGGCGATCATCGCTCGCGGGTTCCTGCCCGGCGTCGTGCTCGGGCTCGTGCTCGCGGTCGTCCTGTTCGCCGTCAGCTACGGCCGGACCGAGCTCGTGCGCGAGGTCTCCTTCGGCGACACCTATCGCAGCAACGTCGACCGTCCGCCGGCCGACCGCGCCCGCCTGCGCACGCTCGCCGACC
>DAIUEM010000280.1:0-2901 GCA_036845105.1 Actinomycetota bacterium
AAGGGAAGCGACGGGAGACATCGGAGGAGGAGGGCACATGTCCGAGACGATGACCAAGCGCGGATACCAGGGGATCGCCCTGCCGCCCGTCGGCACGTACCGGTTCGACAAGGCGCACACGGAGCTGGGGTTCGTCGCCCGCCACATGATCTCGAAGGTGCGCGGCCGGTTCACCGAGTTCGACGGGAAGATCGTGATCGGCGACTCCCTCGAGGACTCGTACGTCGAGGTCGAGATCGACGCGGCCTCGATCTGGACGAATACGGGCATGCGCGACGACCACCTGCGCAGCGGCGACTTCCTGGAGGCCGAGACCTACCCGAAGCTCACGTTCCGCAGCACGGCCGTACGTCCCACCGGCGGCACCACGTTCCAGCTCGTCGGCGACCTCACGATCAAGGACACGACGAACGAGGTCGTGCTCGACGCCGAGTTCCTCGGCTTCGGCCCGGGCTCGCAGGGCGGCACGGTCGTCGCGTTCACGGCGAAGACCGAGATCGACCGCGAGGACTGGGACATGACCTGGAACATGGCGGTCGAGACCGGCGGCCTGCTGGTCGGCAAGACCGTCCAGATCGAGATCGACGTCGAGGCGCTGCTCGTCGAGGACGACGCCGAGTAGCGGTTCGCTCACGCGAGGGGCCGGGGTCCGCTGGCGCCGGCCTCGTACCACTCCAGCTCGTACAGGCGGTCGAAGCGGACGACGACGTCGCCCGCGACCCACAGCTCGCGCGTCCACCCCGAGCCCAGCGCCGTGAACACCCACCGCCGCGCCGAGAAGCGTCCGACCGGCGTGTCGACCTCGCCGTCGCCGAGGTCCTCGTAGCGCTGGCGCTCGGGGCGCGGCTCGACGGTGACGGGATCCAGGTAGACGACCTCGATCTCGCCCGAACCGGCGAGGCGCTTCGTCATGACCGCGTTGTACGCGGGGCTCAGGTAGTCGAGGTGGGTCTCGGGACCGAAGGCCACCTCGAGGGGCTCGCCGTCGCGGAACCCCGCGAGGGCGTCGCCCTCGCGCACGAGGAGGAGCTCGTGGGAGCCCGTGGCGATCCTCGTCCGGGCGGGGCGCCAGCCGGCGTCCACGGCGAGGTCCACGATCTCGTCGTGCGGGACGGGGTCGGACGTCCGGATGTTCGCGAAGTACCGCCACCCCATCGGTCCGGGGGCGCAGCGGAAGTCCTCGCTCCCGACGGCGTGGCCGTCGCCGTCCATCACGATGTAGCGACCTGCCGGCACGACCCGCGATGCTATCTGGGTCGCGCGCTCCGCGGTCCGCAGGTGCCTAGGATGGCCGGATGGACGACGGGCTGCGGATCGCGCTCTGCCAGACGAGCTCGGACGCGGACGTCGGGGCGAACGAGGCACAGGCGTTCGGGCTGCTCGAGGAGGCGGCCGCGGGCGGTGCCGACCTGGCGTGCCTGCCCGAGGTCTGGCCGTGCCAGGGCTCGGCCGAGCAGGTCCGCGCCGCCGCCGAGCCGGTCCCCGGCCCTCGCACCGAGCGGCTGGCGGAGCTCGCCGCGCGGCGCGGCATGTGGCTCCACGGCGGGAGCGTGCTCGAGCTCGACGGCGAGCGCGTGTTCAACACGAGCGTGCTGTTCGATCGCGAGGGCGATCTCGTCGCCCGGTACCGCAAGATCCACCTGTTCGACGCGGACCCGCCGGGCGGTCGACCCAGCCGTGAGTCCTCCCTGTACGCGGCCGGCGACCAGATCGTGACGGCCGAGACCGAGTTCGGCCGCGCGGGCCTGTCGATCTGCTACGACCTGCGGTTCCCCGAGCTCTACCGCGCGCTCGCGGCGAAGGGGGCGACGCTGCTGTTCGTGCCCTCCGCGTTCCGCTACGAGACGGGCAAGGATCACTGGGACGTGCTGCTGCGGGCTCGGGCGATCGAGGAGCAGTGCTTCGTCGTCGCGGCGGCGCAGTGGGGGACGTGGGGATCCGAGGGCCACGAGCGCCGCACGTTCGGCAACAGCCTCGTCGTCGATCCGTGGGGCCGGGTGCTCTCCCGCGCGCCCGAGGGCGTCGGCGTCACCTTCGCCGAGTGCGACCTGTCCGAGGTCCGCCGGGTCCGCGAGGCGCTCCCGGCCCTCCGTCACCGGCGCCTCGGCATCGTCTGCTGACGCGGCCTCGGGCCTTCTGCCGGTCCGGCCGTCACCCGTCGTATCGCCCGTTCGGACCAAAGGCCTATGCGCCGGCGCGCGCGTGGGGCCGATACGTGCATCGGAGGTTGGTCCGAGGGCGGGAGGCAGGCATGAGCAGGGCCCACGCAGGCGTCCGAGGCGGCAGCGCCGTGGCCGGCGTGCTCTTGGTGCTCGCGCTGCTCACCACGGGGCTCGTGACCGACCAGGCCCGCGCGACCGAAGAAGAGGTCACGCCGCGGGATAAGATGCTCGCGCTTACGAACCAGGACCGTACCGAACACGACAGGAAGGCCCTGAAGCTGAACGCGAGACTGTCCCGGTACGCCGCGCGACACAGCGAGGACATGTCCGAGAAGGGGCTCGTCCACACCTCGATCAAGGCGCTTGCGAAGAAGATCGAGGGCCTCGGGATCGACTGGTCCGCGATCGGCGAGAACATCGGTGTGGGCGGCCGCCTCCGCAGGGTGCAGAGGGCATTCATGCGCTCGACCGACCACCGCGAGAACATCCTCAACACGGCCTACCACCACGCTGCGACCGGCGTCTTCGAGGCGGAGGACGGCATGGTCTGGGTGACGGTCATCTTCTACGGCTAGCCCCTCCCGACCTAGCTGTAGATCGAGGAGCCCCGGAGAAGCCGGGGCTCCTCAGCGTTCGGGGTCAGGCGCGATCCAGGTCCTCGGGCAGGTCGACGTCCGGCGGCACGTCCTCGTTGATCGGCACCCACCGCACGCGGTCGGGGTCGGTGTCGAAGAGGGCG
>DAIUEM010000281.1:0-2888 GCA_036845105.1 Actinomycetota bacterium
ATGTGGTCTCGTTAGAGCGGACGCGTCGCCAGAACTCGGGGACAGGACAACCTAGCCCATCTCCTCGTCGGCGGTCGAGCCGGTCGGACCGCTCATCCCACCGCCGTCCATGCCCTCGTCGGGAACGAAGGCCTTCACGAGCGCCTGGACCTCGATCTCGCCGGCGACCTCGAACTCGAGCGTGAGCGCGATCGTGGTATCGACCTCGAGCGGATCCGTGAGCTCGAACAGCATGATGTGATAACCGCCCGGCTCGAAGCTGACGTCCTCGCCCGGCGGGATCGCGACGGACTCGACCGGCTGCATGACCATCTGGCCGTCCTGCTCGACCGTCTCGTGGATCTCGGCGCGCGCGGCGACGTCGGTGGAGACGCCGATCAGTCGGTCCTCCTCCTCGGCGCCGTTGTGCGCGTCGAAGTACACGGCCCCCACGTCCTGCATCGGAGAACGCGCCCACGCGTCGGCGACGTGGATCGTGTCCTCGTCCATCCCGGTCTCCGCGCCCCCGTCCTCGTCGCCGCACGCGACGGCGAGCGTCGCGAGCGCGGCGACCGCGAGCAGGATCAGCACTTTCGGCATGATGCCTCCCATCCGTCCTCCACCAGCTTCGTCAGGTCCCGCTGCCACGTCTCCACCGTCACGCCGAACGGGTACTCGAGGTGCGCGAAGCCGTCCGGCGTGAACGCGAGCACGCCGGCCGGGTGCCCCACCGTGTACTCACCGCCGCCGATGTCGTAGGTCTCGGGCGGTGGGAACCCGTAGGTCGCGAGCGCCCGCTCGATCTCCGCCTTCGTGCCCGTGAGTCCTACGAAGTCGTCCGAGAACAGGCCCACCCAGTCGCGGACGACCTCGCGGTCGTCGCGGGCGGGGTCGACGGTGACGAACACGACGTCGACCGCTCGGGCGACATCCCGCGGCAGCTCCCGGAGCGCGACCGCGATGCCTGCGAGCGTCCCCGGACAGATGTCGGCGCAGTGCGTGTAGCCGAAGTACAGGAGCGACACCCTGCCGTGGGCGTCGCGCGGGAACCGGAACCGCTCGCCGCGTTGATCCGTGAGCGTGAACGAGCCGGCCGGCAGGGGCTCCGGCAGGATCGTGCCCAGATATCGCGCGTCGGTCGTCGCCGATGGCTCGGCGCTCGGGCTCGACGTCACGCTCGCCGCCGGTCTCGCGGACGACGGCGTGGACGCCCCCTCCGGCTCCTCGGCACAACCGGCGCCGAGCACCGTGACGCCGAGCAGCACGACGAGGACGGTCACGCGTCGCGCGGGCAGCGACATGGCGACTTCGAGCATAGCGACGAGACGGCGTGCCCGACCGCCGTCAGTCGCCCAGCGCCCGGCTCAGCTCATCGAGGCTCTCGAGGTTGTGGCCGGGCAGGAACACGTCGATCGAGGGCAGCGCCGCCGCCATCCCGCGCGCGAGCGGCTCGTACCGCGGGCTGCCCTTCAACGGGTTCACCCACACGATCCGGTGCACGAGCCGGCGCAGTCGCGCCATCTCGTGCCGCAGGAGGTCGGGCTCGCCGCGCTCGAGCCCGTCCGAGCAGATCACGACGACCGAGCCGCGGAGCGCGGCGCGCTGGCTCCAGCCGTCGAGCAGCGCCTTCAGCGACTCGCCGATCCGCGTTCCGCCCTCCCAATCGGCGACGAGGCGGCCGATCTCGTGCATCGCGCGGTCGGGATCCTTCGAGCGGAGCGTGCGCGTCACGCGGGTGAGGCGCGTCCCGAAGCAGAAGACCTCGACGCGACGGCCGGCCGCCATCGCGGCGAACCCGAACTGCACGAGCGCGCGCGAGTACGGCGCCATCGAGCCCGAGATGTCCAGGATCAGCACGAGCGGTCGGCTCCGCGTCCCGCGGGCGCGCCACGCGCGGTGGAACGGCTCGCCGTGCGTTCGGAGCGAGCGCCGGAGCGTGCGCTTCACGTCGAACCGCGCGCCCGAGGGCGCCGGCCGGTACCGCCGCGTCTTCCGCATCGGCACCCGGACCGCCAGCCGGCGGATCAGTCGGGCGACGCGGGCGCGCTCCTCCTCGGTCAGGTCCGCGAACGACTTGCCCCGCAGGACCTCCGAGGCGCTCGCGACGATCCGGATCGCGGCCTCACCCTCGGTCTCCTCGCCCTCGCCGAGCTCGTGCCACTCGCGCGCGACGACCGCGTCCTCCCGGACATCCGGGCCGGGGACCGCGTCGGTCGTCCGGATCGCGGCGTCGGCCTGCTCGCCCGCGGTCGCCGGCAGGTCGAGCTCGATCCGGACGCCCTCGCGGAACCACGCACGGAAGGCCACGTCGAACGCTTCGACGTCGCCCGGCCGCGAGATCAGCGTCGCGCGCCCCGCCCAGTAGAGGTCGTCGCGGTCGAGCGCGCCGAGCGCCGCCGCGGCGCGGCAGAACGTCACGATCCGGCCGGTGCCGACGGGGAGGCCCCGGCGACGGAGCTCGCGGCCGAAACCGATCAGCCGCTCGAGCGCCTCGGCGCCGGGGCTCAGGGTGGCCATGCCGACGCCCGGGCTCAGGCCTCCGCGGGTTCGCCCGCGGGCTCGCCGGGCGCGAGGACCTCGGCGAGGTGCGCGGCCGCGAGCTCCTGATCCTCGTGGTCCTTCAGCACCGTGCCGAGCGTCGCCGCCGCCGTCTCCTCGTCGAGCCGCTCGACGCCGAGGAACGCGACGGCGTGGGCCCAGTCGATCGTCTCGGCCACGCCGGGCCGCTTCGCGATGTCGAACGACCGCAGGCGGTTCACCGCGGTGGCGACGTCGCGCGCGAGCGCCTCGGGCACCTCCGGCGCGCGGGCGCGGACGATCTGCACCTCGCGCTCGAGCGCCGGATGGTCGATCCAGTGGTACAGGCACCGGCGCTTCAGCGCGTCGTGGAGCTCGCGCGTGCGGTTCGA
>DAIUEM010000282.1:0-2815 GCA_036845105.1 Actinomycetota bacterium
GACCTGTCGATGGGCTACCGGCGGCGGCACACGCGGTGGAACCTCGATCCGTGGCGGTCGTTGCGGATCCACGACCTCGGCGACGTGTTCATGCCGAGCTTCCTCGCGAACGAGGTGACGATCCGCGAGATCGAGGCCTTCTACCGGAAGCTGGACGAGACCGGGACCCGACCCGTGTCGATCGGGGGCGACCACTCGATCCCGCTCGCGATCCTGCGGGCGATCGCCGGACCGGGCGCCGAGACGACGGCGGGCCGGCCGGCGGCGCTCGTCCACTTCGACGCCCACTACGACACGTACGACGACTTCCCCTCGTGGTACGGCGTGACGGACTCGGCCGGCCACTGGGCCTCGCGCTCGGTGCACGAGCACCACGTGGACGCGACCCGGAGCGTGCAGATCGGGATCCGGGGTCACGGCTACGGCGAGGACGACGGGCACACGAGCCGGGAGCTCGGCTACCGCATCGTGGACAAGGACGAGTTCGACGAGCTCGGGGTCGAGGCCGTGATCCAGCTCACCAGAGAGCGCGTCGGCGACCTGCCCGTGTACGTGAGCTTCGACCTCGACGTGCTCGACATGACGATCGCGCCCGCGGTCTCGAACCCGGAGCCCGGCGAGGAGGGCCTCACGATGAGGGAGGCGATCGCGGTGATCCAGGGCCTCCGCGGCCTGGACGTGATCGGCGCCGACGTCGTCGAGATCATGCCCTCGAAGGACGGCCCCGCGCAGGTCACGGCGTGGAACGCGACGCGCATCGCGTTCGAGCTCGTGTGCCTGGTCACCGACTCGCTCCTGATGCGCCGGTAGACGGTTCGGCGCGCGCGCCGGGCCGGGGGCTGGCCCGGCGCGCCCGCGGTCCTTCGGTCCCGAGAGCCTCGGTCAGCCCGCGAGCCCCTCGACGATCGGCAGCGCCCCGTCGATCGCGATGGCGAAGCCGATGTTCTCCGCGGCGGCTGCGGACGCGCCGGCGGTGTTGATGCCCACGAGCCGTCCGGCCGTGTCGATCAGCGGACCCCCGGAGTTGCCCGGGTTGATCGCGGCGTCGGTCTGGAGCACCCCCTCGAGGTGCTCGCTCGCGCCGTTGGCGCCCGACACGTCGATCGTGCGGTCGAGGCCGGACACGATCCCGGCGGTCGCCGTCGCGCCGAGCCCGAGCGGGTAGCCGAGCGCGACGACCTCCTGTCCGAGCGCCAGGCTCGCCGACGAGCCGATCGGCATCGCCGGCCGTTCACCCGTGGAGGCGGACAGCACCGCGATATCGTGCGTGGAGTCCGTCCCGAGCAGGGTCGCGGACGCCGACGCCCCGTCGCTGAAGGTGACGCTCACCTCGCTTGCCCCGTCGACGACGTGCGCGTTCGTGACGACCAGATCCGAGCCGAGGATCACGCCCGATCCTTGGCCCTGTGCCTGGATCGGCTGACCGAACGGCCCGATCTGCGTGGACGTCACCCGCACGGAGACGACCGAGCGCATCGCCTGCGCGATCACCGAGGACAGGTCCGCGCCATCGCCGGTCGATGCGACCGAGGCGATCGGCGACGGATCCGCGCCGCTCGCCTGGTCCGTCAGCACCTTCGCGATGACGGCGCCCTCGACCGCCGAGGCGGTGAGCGCCACGGCGAGGAGCGCAGGGACCCACGGGCGGCGGCGGTGGGCCGGGGGGACGTCCGCACGGCCGACGTCCGAGGCCCGGGCGGCGTCGGGCGTGCCTGGGGCGCTCGTCGCGGTCGCCTCGGTCCGGGGTCCCGGGGCGGGGGGCAGGAACTCAACCATCGCTGTTCTCCTCTCGGTCGATCGGAGCCCCCAGGTCCCTCGACAGCCGGACGAACTCGTCGCGCGGCATCTCGCCACTCGCGTACCGCATCCGCGCGCGCTCGACCGCGGCGTCGGGCGACGACGGGGGCGCGACCGGCGCCGTGACCGCCGGCGTGGGTCCCGCCGGCGCCGGCCGGCGTTCGTTCGTCAGCCTCGCGACCGCCCACACGATCACGCCGGCGACGACGAGCAGCATCAGCAGCGGCATCAGCCATCCGAACGTGCCCCACCACGGGCGGTCGACCAGGTCCGGACCGAAGTGCGCGAGCGTGGGCATCGTGGTCACCTCCTGACCGCCGGGCCCTCCGGTGGCCGAGACCAGTCAAGCGCCCCGACCTGGGAGGATCCTGAGAGCCGGCCGAGAGGTGGTTGAGGGCCCCTACACGTCCGCGAGCGGGATCCGGACGACGAACCGCGCGCCGCCGCTCGGCGCGGGTTCGGATCGTGCGCTCCCGTCGTGGGCCGCTGCGACCGCGGCGACGATCGACAGCCCGAGCCCGGCGCCGCCGAACTCGCGCGACCGCGAGCCCTCGGACCGGTAGAAGCGCTCGAAGATCCGCTCGGCGTCCTCCGGGGCGACGCCCGGGCCGTCGTCCTCGACCTGGAGAACGGCGTCGTCCCCATCGGCGTGGACGCGCACGCGGACCGGCGTGCCGGCGGGCGTGTGCACCCGTGCGTTCGCCAGCAGGTTGTCGGCGAGCTGCCGCAGACGCCCCTCGTCGCCGAGCACCGGCACGGCGTCGCTCGCCTCGAGGTCGATCGGGCGGTCGGGCTCGGCCGCGCGGGCACCGTCGACCGCGGCGCGCGCGACGGCGGCGAGGTCGATCGGCTCGCGCTCGAGCGGACGGCCCTGGTCCAGACGCGCGAGCAGCGAGAGCTCGTCGACGAGGTCGCCCATGCGCGCGCCCTCCTCTTCGATCCGGCGCATCGCGGTGCGCAGCGCCTCGGGATCGTCGGCCGCGCCGCGGCGGAACAGCTCGGCGTACCCCTGCACGGA
>DAIUEM010000283.1:0-2786 GCA_036845105.1 Actinomycetota bacterium
CGGCTCGCCCTCCCGCTCGGGACGATCCACACGGGAGCGCCGGCCGACCTGAAGGCGGTCGCCAGCCTCGTCCGCGAGCACGACGTCACGCTCGTCGTCGTCGGGCACCCGCTGCTGCTCTCGGGGGAGGCGGGGCAGCGGGCCCGGCACGCCGAGGCGTTCACCGAGGCCCTGCGCTCGTTCCTCGACGTGCCGGTCGTGCTGCACGACGAGCGTCTGTCCACCGTGGAGGCCGAGCGGGCGCTCCGCGAGGCCGGCGCTCGGGGCCGCCGACGACGAGCGGCAGTCGACCGCTCGGCCGCAACGGTCATCCTCCAGGCGCACCTGGACGCACTGCCGCCGGGATGATTCCGCCGGTCGACGGGCGCCGGGTATGCTCTGCCCCCGGATGTCCGTGACGACCCCCCAAGCCCCCACGGAAGCGCCACCGGACCGCCGCCGGCGGGGTCGGGCCCCCTGGGGCGCGATCGCGGCCCTCGTCGTCCTGCTGCTGATCGTCGGCGGCGGCTTGGCGAGCTACCGGTACTACTCGTGGTGCCAGGGCGCCTCGGGTCCCCGGACGCCGATCGAGCTCACCGTCGCCGAGGGCGCGAGCGCCGGCGAGGTGGTCGCGGACCTGCACGAGGCCGGCGTGATCCGGTGCGGGTCGGTCTCGCGATGGCTCCTGCGGCGGAGCGGCCTGGAGGACGAGATCCTCGCGGGCTCCTTCAGCCTCACGACGAACATGGTTCCTGAGGACGCCTTCCGAGCCCTCACGGTGGCCCCGCCCCCCGCGCCGACGGTCCGCCTCACGATCCCCGAGGGGTACCGGCTGACCCAGATCGCCGAGCGCGTGCGCGAGGCCCTCGGCATCCCCGAGAAGCGGTTCCTCGCGGAGGCCGAGGACGGGCGCTGGAGCCTCCCGCCGTACCTCCCGAGGGACGCCGAGACCCCGGAGGGCTTCCTGTTCCCGCAGACGTACGAGTTCCGACGGGACGGCACGAGCGCCGAGGTGATCGAGCGCCTCCTCGAGCAGTTCGAGATCGAGGCAGGGGAGCTGCCCTGGGGCAACGCCGAGGACCTCGGGCTCACGCCGTACGAGGTCGTCATCGTCGCCTCGATGATCGAGGAGGAGGCCAAGCTCGCGGAGGAGCGCCCGGTCATCGCGGGCGTGATCTACAACCGGCTGCGGGTGGAGATGGTGCTCGGGATCGACGCGACGCTGCTCTACGACGACCCCACGCCGGACGGGCAGCTGTCGTCCTCGGACCTGGAGTTCGATAGCCCGTACAACACGCGGATCAACGCCGGGCTGCCGCCGACGCCGATCTCGAGCCCCGGACTCGCGTCGCTCGAGGCGGCGCTGAACCCCGCCGACGCCGAGTTCTTCTACTACGTGCTGTGCGGCGACGACGGCCATCACGAGTTCGGCGTGACCGCCGCTGACCACGAGGCGAACCGCGCCAAGTGCGGTGAGTGAGGACGTGGCCGCCGACCCCGGGGCGCTGGTGGACGGTGGGACCCGCACGGTCGGCGTGATCGGCTGGCCGGTCGAGCACAGCCTGTCACCAGCGATCCACAACGCCGCGTTCGCTGCGCTCGGCCTGCCGTGGGTCTACGTGCCGCTGCCGGTGCTCCCCGGCGAGGTCGGCGCCGCGCTCGCCGGCCTGCGGGCGCTCGGCTTCGCCGGCGCGAACGTGACGATGCCGCACAAGACCGAGGTGGCCGAGCGGGTCGGCTCCCTGTCGGACGACGCCCGGCGGCTCAACGCGGTCAACACGATCGTCGTGGGCGCCGAGGAGATCGCGGGTCACAACACCGACGCGCCGGGCTTCGATCGCTTCCTCCGCCGCGACGCGGGGTTCGAACCCGCCGATCGCACGGCGCTGCTCTTCGGGGCGGGGGGCGCGGCGCGGGCCTGCGCGCTCGCGCTCGCGCGCGGAGGGCTCCGATCGCTCACGGTCGCGGTGCGGGACCCCGAGCGGGCGCGGCCGGTCGAGGGGACGGTCGCCGAGCTCGGCGTCGCGGTGACGACCGTGCCGCTCGCCGAGGCCGCGGACCTGGACGTCGACCTGATCGTGAACGCGACACCCCTCGGCGCGGACGGCGAGGCGTTGCCGATGCCGCGTCTGCGGCCCGAGGTCGTCGTCGTGGACCTGCTCTACTACCCGGCGACCACGCCGCTGCTCTCGAGCGCGCGGGCCGCCGGGGCGAGCGCCTTCGGCGGGCTCGGGCTCCTACTCGAGCAGGCGGCGCTCTCGTTCGAGCTGTGGACCGGTCAGGCCGCCCCCCTCGAGGTGATGTCGGCGGCGGCGGTCGCCGCGCTCTCGAGCACGGCGGGCGGGGGAGGCCATCCGGACCCCGCCTAACGTCGATCCCCTCCGTTCGACGTCCCCCGTCGGCGTCGTGCTCAAGACGTCCTCGCGCGGTCCCGATGGACTCCTTGGAGCAGTCTGGATGGAAGACTTCACCGCGCTCGCCGGCACGCTGTCGGAGAGCGTCGGCGATGCGCGCGGCGCCCTGATCCTGTCCACGGACGGGTTGGTCCTCGGCGCGCATCCCGCCGACGCCGAGGACGGGCTGAAGGCGTCGTGGGTGCGCTTCGCGACGCTTGGGGAGATGGCCCGGGGGTTCCTGCAGTTCGGGACCGAGATCTGGTGTTTCGTGCGCCGGGGTCCCTATACCGCGTTCGTGGTCACGGGCGTCGGCGTCCGCCCGGGGCTCGCGATCGACCAGATGGAGACGGCGTTGCTCGCGGTCGAGGAGGCCCGGGCGCACCGGGAGTCCCTGCGGGCCGCGTCCTCGGC
>DAIUEM010000284.1:0-2769 GCA_036845105.1 Actinomycetota bacterium
AGATCTTCGCCTCGGGGAAGTGGAGCGTGTTCGTTGCCCGGGCCTCCACCCACGCGCGACCGGGATCGACCGTGGACACGCCCACTGTGCCCTCGTACCACTCCTCGGTCCTCGGGCGGCTCCCGTCGGCCGGGGTGTCCCCGCCGTACGCGGTCACGGCCCGGGTCTCGTTGCCCACCACGTCGTGCTCGATCCGCCACGTGACGGCCGTCATCTCGTCTCCGCGGGAGGACTCGAGCGGGGCGGCCTCCCGCGTCGGCGCCGGCAACGCGGGTAGGTCGGTGATCGGCGTTGGGCCGTCGACCGTCGGCAGCACGAGCGCGGAGCCGGCCCGCTCGATCCTCAGCGTCACCGGTGCGGGCGGCGGCCAGGCGTTCGGCCAGTCGGTCCCGGCGAGATCGAGCCGGATCCTGTGACCTGGCTCGAACACCCAGGACGCGACCTCCAGCTCGAGCGACGTGCGGTACGGGGTATCCGGCTCGAGCGGCGAGGGGTGCTCGCGGGAGTCGCGGTGCGTGAGGTTCAGCAGGCCACGGGTCACGAGCGCCGAGGTGCCGTCGGGGAAGACGTCGCAGAGCTTCGCCGACAGGTACGCGACCGGAGCGGACGAGGCGACCGTGACCTCGACCCGCGGGTAGCCGAGGATCTCGACCTCGCGCTCGAGCGGTCCCCAGTCGTAGACGAGCGAGTACGCCTCGTCGGGGCGTTGGTCGGTCGGCTGTCCCCACGGCAGGCCGCCGGCGCAGCTGATCCAGGCGGTCCAGCCGACGTCGCCCCGGACCTCGAGCTCGTCGGACGGCGCCTGCACACGGCCGGGCGTCGACGCATCGTCGAGACGCATCGGCTCCTCGCCGCCGCGCTCGAGCGGCCAGCCCGGCTCGAAGCGCCACGCGCCGTTCAGCTCCCTCAGGTCGGCGGCGGGCCTCGTCGCGCGCCGAGCGAACAACGTGATCGGTGGCTCGCGATCGACGCCGTTGTCGGCGCCCTTCAGCCACCGGTCCCACCAGCGGACCATCTCGGGCAGGAGGTCGATGTTCGGGCCCGGGCGGCAGGTCTGCACGTCGGCGTGCGACCAGGGACCGAACAGCAGGCGCTTGGGGCACCGCAGGCCGGCGAGGCCGCGCAGCGAGATGTTCTTGTAGCCGTCGGCCCAGCCGCAGACGAGCATCGTCGCGGCCGAGATCGCGCCGTAGTCCTCGCGGAGCGAGCTCTGCTTCCAGTACGAGGAGTACGTCTGTTCCCCGAGCTGCTGCAGGACCCAGGGCTCCCCGTCGCGGAGCCGCTGCTCCCAGATCTCGCGCCAGCCGTCCCCGTACACGCTCGGAACGGGCGGGAGCAGGTTCTCCAGGAACATGTACAGGGGCCAGTCGGCGTGATCGAGCTGCTTCAGCGCGCCGCCGAAGTAGTGGACGTCGTCGGCGTACCGATCGTCGGAGGCGAAGATCGAGCAGATCGCCTTGAGGGCGGGCGGCCGCCGCATCGCGACCGCGAGCGAGTTGAACCCCGACCACGACGTCCCGTACATCCCGACGGCGCCGTTCGACCACTCGCGCGACGCGAGCCAGGCGATGACCCCCTCCAGGTCGTCGAGCTCCTGGGGCGTGTACTCGCCGGCGGCGACACCCTCCGACGAGCCGGTCCCGCGGATGTCGAGACGGCATACCGCGTAGTCGAACTCACCCGCCAGCCGCTCGTACTCGGAGGCGTAGTGCGCGGTGAGGTCGTCCTTGCGGTAGGGGAGCGCCTCGAGCAGCACGGGCCAGGGACCGTCCCCGTCGGGGAGGTACAGGGTCGACGCTAGACGGGCGCCGTCCGGCATCGTGATGAAGCGGTCCTCGCGGGCCATCGGCCGTGCATCCTATCCGTCGCGAGGTGCGCCGACGGGCGTCAGGTCCACGACGGGAACCACGTCCTGAGGCGGAACGCCTCGTCCGAGAGCGGTCCGCCCGTGAGCACCGGCCAGAACCAGACGAACAGCCCGACGGAGAGCAGGACGAACCCGACGACGAACGGGAGGTACGGGCGCGAGCGCGAGCCCGCGACGTGCATCTCGGACAGGTTCTTCAGGGCGTAGACGCAGGCGAGCACGAGGAACGGCACGACGGGCGTCGCGTAGAAGAGGAACTGAGGTCGCGACACGAGCAGCCATGGGACGTACAGGCCGAGCGTCGTGACCACGACGAAGCCCGCACGCCAGTCGCGCCTGCGCCACCACGCGACGGCGGTGTAGGGGACCGCCAGGATCGAGCCCCAGAAGATCGCGGGGTTCCCGGTCGCGTAGATCACCTTGCGAACGCCCTCGGTCGCGTAATCCGCGAAATACAGGACCGGTCGCCAGAGCAGGATCCACCTCCAGGCCTCGGAGAGGTAGGGGTGGATGGGCTCGCCGGCCTCGTCGAGCACCTGCAGGTTGGCGTGGTAGCTCGCGATCGCGCCCTGCAGGCGCATCCACTCCACGACGTTCCAGCCGTTCTGCGCGAACCACGCCGCGTACGACGCCACGTACACGAGCGCGGGGACGAGCATGAGCGAGATCACGATCCCGAACCCCTCGGACCTCAGCGCCTCCCACATCGGGCGACCGAGCCCGGCCCTACGGCGGCGCGACACCTCCCACAGCACGGACAGGCCGACGGCCGTCGCGATCCCCGTGATCCCCGACCACTTGGAGGCGACGGCCGCACCGAACGCCACGCCGGCCGCCAGCCGCCACGGGCGCCACAGCGGCTCCGGGATGGCCGGGTGCGCCGCGGGGGCCGGGGCGGAGGA
>DAIUEM010000285.1:0-2709 GCA_036845105.1 Actinomycetota bacterium
GGGCGCAAGGCCGTCGTCCTGGAGACGAGCGACCGCGGCGAGATGATGGTGATCCGCGAGGGTCGCCGCACGATGCCGATCGCGTGGGTCCACACGCTGCCCGCCACGTTCGAGGGCCGCGCCCGGATGATGGTGCAGAACGCGATGGCAGCCGCCGCGGCGGCGCACGTCGCCGGCGCACACCTCCACGACATCCGCCAGGGCCTGCGCTCGTTCACGACCTCGATCTATCAGGCGCCCGGCCGGCTCAACGTGT
Source organism: Actinomycetota bacterium (assembly GCA_036845105.1). Taxonomy (GTDB): domain Bacteria; phylum Actinomycetota; class UBA4738; order UBA4738; family HRBIN12; genus HRBIN12. Next base: position 257 of record DAIUEM010000285.1, read on the forward strand.
TCGACCTGAACGGCGTGAAGGTGCTCGTCGACTACGCGCACAACGCGGCCGGGCTCGAGACGCTCGGCGACTTCGTCGAGCGGCTCACCTCGGGCGCCCCGGTCGGTGGGCGGCCAGGTGAGGCCTCGTGGTCCGCGAACCTTCGGGTGGCCGTCGTCGCGACGGCGGGGGACCGGCGCGACGAGGACATGCGCCAGCTCGGGCGCGTCGCGGCGCGCTACTTCGACGACGTCATCGTGCGCGAGGACCGCTCGACCCGTGGCCGCGAGCGGGGCGAGACCGCGGCGCTGATCCTCGAGGGCCTGAAGGAGGCGATGGCCCGGGGCGCGCGCGCGGGGTACGCGGGGGTCGTGCTCGACGAGATGGAGGCCACGCGCACGGCGCTCGACCAGTCGCGGCCGGGGGACCTCGTCGTCCTGTGCGTGGACCAGGCGACCGAGGTCTTCAAGGAGCTCGAGGCGCGCCGCTCCCTCGCCTCGCCCGCCGTGTTCGCCCCCGACGGCGAAGGTGCCGTCGAGCGAGCGGGCGGCGACCCCGACCTCCTCGACGTCTGAGAGCCGTGACCGAGGATCTCCGCGCCCTGCTCGAGACCACCCGCGACGGGCTCCGCGCCGAGCTGGCCGAGCTCACCGCGGCGCCGCGCGACCCGATGGGCGCGGTGTCGTTCGGCAAGCGCGTCGGCGAGGGGACGAACCAGGCGATCGAGCGCATCACGCAGGTCGACGCGGCGAAGAAGCTCGACGCGAAGCTGCGCGACGTCGAGCGCGCGCTCGAGAAGCTCGACGAGGGCACCTATGGCGCGTGCGACGCCTGCGGCGGATCGATCGGCGTCGAGCGTCTGGAGGCGATCCCGTGGGCGACGCTGTGCGTCGGGTGCGCTTCCACTCGCTAGCCCCCCCGGTGTAAGACGTTTCGTGATACAGTCCCTCTGTGTCTACGCCCATATCCGTCCGGCTCGACGACGAGGCCCTTCGCGCGCTCGCTCGGCTCGAGGCAACCGGCCTGAGCCGGTCCCAGGCGATCCGGAAGGCCGTCGTGGACGCGGCGGAGCGGCTCCGGCGTCGGGATGCGCTCGTCGCCGAGGTCCGGGCTCTCGAGGCGGACGAGGCGGACCGGCGGGAGATGCTCGAGGTCGCGGAGCTCATGGAGAGCCTGCGTGCGCCGGGGTGATGTCTACGAGCTTCGGCCACCCAGGAGCCGCGGCCATGAGCAGCGTGGGAAGCGGTACGGCGTGGTGGTCCAGTCCGATCTGTTGCTCCCGCGCTCGGTCGTGATCGTCGCCCCGACGTCCCGGAACGCTCGGTCGGCGTCCTTCCGTCCCGAGATCGTCGTGGACGAGGAGCCGACGAAGGTGCTCGTCGAGCAGCTCGGGGCCGTCGACGTGAGCCGCCTCGGCGACGTCGTGAGTCACGTGGCCCCCGAGGAGTTGTGGGGGATCGACGAGGCGCTGCTGACGGTCCTCGGGCTGCTCTAGGCGTCTAGGTTGGCTCGTTGCCGGGGCGCCACTTGATGCTGCAGCCGACGCTCGGCCGCTGATCCTCCGGAACCGGTCGGCCCTCGAGCACCGCCTCGATCGCCGCGCGGAGGTCGTCTCCCGTCACGGGGACCCCGTTGCCGGGGCGGCTCCCGTCGAGCTGCCCCCGGTACACGAGTCGGCGATCCGCGTCGTAGAGGAAGAAGTCCGGCGTGCACGCGGCGCCGTACGCCCTCGCGACCTCCTGCGTCTCGTCGAACAGGTACGGGAAGCGGTAGCCGGCGATCCGGGCCTCCTCGGCCAGGCTCTCGGGCGCGTCCTCCGGGTAGTCGGCGGGGTCGTTCGCGCTGATCGCCACGATCCCGAGGTCCGCGTCCGCGTAGTCGTCCGCCATCCGCGCCAGGCCCTCGCGCACGTGCGCGACGTAGGGGCAATGGCGGCAGATGAACATCACGAGCAGTGCCCGGCGATCCGCGAAGTCCTCGAGCCGGACCACGTCGCCGGTCGTCACGTCCGGCAGCGCGAACGCGGGAGCCTCGCTCCCGAGCGCCGTCATCGCCGAGGGTACGGCCATCGTCGTCCTCTCCCGCTCGTGTCCGGACCGATCCTACCGGCGGTCCGCTGTTCGGCTCGCTCTCGAGGCTCGGGCGGTCCGCACCAGCGTCCGCACGCGCGCAGGTGTGAGGTGCCGGGCGCCCGCGTCGTCGAGCCAGGCGAAGATCTCCGGTCGCATGCCGAGCGCCGTCACGGCCACGACGTCACCCCGTCTCGCCCGGGCGAGCATGCTCCGCAGCAACGCGAGCTCGTCGGGGAGCACGTCGAGCTCCTCCACACCGCCGTCGAGCGCACCCGCCCGGAGCTTCGCGATCACGTCGCCGCGCTCGCGGCCGCGCAGGTAGTGGAGGAGCTCGGCGATCGCCAGGTGGTCGACCCCGCGCGCGGCGCGGTACGCGAACGCGTGCAGGATCGCGTCGGTCCG
>DAIUEM010000286.1:0-2647 GCA_036845105.1 Actinomycetota bacterium
ACGCGTCCGGTGAGCTCGTCGAGGGTATCGGAGAAGCGCGCACGCGGCGGCTGCGGGTCGCGCAGTCGCACCGCGCCCTCGGGGAGGCGGGCGAGGTCGGCCTCGAACAGCGCGCGCGCCGTCTCCAGGGTCCGTCGCGGTCCGGTCCGGCGCCCCTCCTGCATGACGGGGACCAGGAGCGGCTCGTGGCCCTCGGGGATCGGCTCGTTGCGCAGGGCGATGACGTCGCCGGCGGGGCCGCGGAAGACCTGCTTGCGTCCCGGGGCGGTCGCCTTGGCCGCGGACAGCTTCAGCACCGGGCGGCCGTCGAACTCGACCAGCTTGTAGACGGAGTCGAGGTACGGTGCGTCCGCGGAGACGCCCATCCGCGTGCCGATGCCGAACGCGTCGATCGGCGCGCCGGCGCGCACGAGCCGTTCCACGTCGAGCTCGTCCAGCCCCCCGCTCGCGAAGATGCGCACCTGCGTGAGCCCCTCGGCGTCCAGGATCTCCCGGGCGCCGCGGGCGAGCGCCTCCAGGTCCCCGCTGTCGAGCCGGATCCCGAGGTGATCGGACAGGCCGAGCTCGCGGATCACCTCGATCGCCGTGCGGACGCCGTTCAGCGTGTCGTAGGTGTCCACGAGGAAGGTGGTGCGGGTCGGGACGTCCGTGGCGAAGGCCGTGAACGCGTCCTTCTCCGTCGGGAAGGCCTCGACGAAGGAGTGGGCCATCGTCCCGGCGACCTGCAGGTCGAACCGTCGTGCCGCCTCGACGTTGGAGGTCGCGGCGAAGCCGACGATCGCCGTGGCCCGCGCCACGGCCATCGCCGCGTCGACGCCGTGCGTCCGCCGGAACGAGAAGTCGACGAGGTCGCGGCCGTCCGCCGCGATCCGGCACCGAGCCGCCTTAGTCGCGATCGTCGACTGGAACGTGAGGACGTTCAGCAGGTAGGTCCCGACGAGCTGGGCGACGGCGATGGGTGCCGTGATCTCGAGCAGCGGCTCGTTCGCGAGGACGATCCGCCCCTCGGGCACGGCCCAGACGTCCCCTTCGAACCGGAGGTCGGCGAAGGCCGCGAGCGTGTCCTCTCGGAAGCCGAGATGCTGGCCGAGGTGGTCGAGCTCCGCCTCCTCGAACCGGAACCCCTCCAGGAACTCGAGGCACGGCTCCAGGCCGGCGGCCACGAGGAACCCTCGACCCGGCGGCAGGCGGCGCACGAACAGCGAGAACGTCGCCTCCCGGTCCATGCCGCGTCGCAGGTAGCTCGCCGCCATGTTGAGCTCGTACAGGTCGGTGAGCAGCGCCGACGGCATGCGGCAAGCGTAGCGTGCGACGCCCTCGCGCCGGCCCGGACCTCGGGGACCATAGGGCCCGGTACCCCCCGGGCCTTCGTCCGTACGGATGTCCGCCGGTTCTGGGAGATTGCCTCCAAGAGGCAACCTCGGGGAGGAAACCCGCATGTGGTACCTGGCCCGCGACGGGCTCGACAGGCTCATCCGCCTGCTCGCCGAACAGGGATACGAGGTCGTCGGTCCCACGGTCCGCGACGGCGCGATCGTGCTCGATCGCATCGACGGCCTCGCCGATCTCCCGGCGGGCGTGCGGGAGGAGCAGGGGCCCGCGACCTACGAGCTTCACCGCACCGACGACGACAGGCTGTTCGATTGGGCCCACGGCCCGGACTCCGCGAAGCGGTTCCTGTTCCCGCCGCGCGAGCTGCTCTCCACGATCTCGCGCAACGGCGGCGGGATGCACCATGAGCCCGACCCCGAGGACGACCGGCCGGTCGCGTTCGTCGGCCTGCGGTCGTGTGACCTGCACGCCGTGGAGGTGCAGGATCGCGTCTTCCTCGAGCTCGATCCCACGTACCGGCGCCGTCGCGAGCGCGCACTGTTCGTGGGCGTGAACTGCGCCGTGCCCGGCTCGACGTGCTTCTGCGCGTCGATGGGCACGGGGCCCCGCTGCACGATCGGGTTCGACCTCGCGCTGACCGAGCTGGACGACGGGTTCCTGGTCGAGGGGGGCTCGCCGCGGGGCGAGGAGCTCCTGTCCACGCTGCCCGTGCGCGAGGCGACCGACGACGAGTCGGCGCAGGCCGACCGGATCGCGGCCCTGGCGGTCGAGCGCATGGGACGGACGCTCGACACCTCGGACATGCCGGACCTGCTGTACCGCAACCGGACGCATCCCCGCTGGCGGGACGTGGCCGAGCGGTGCCTCGCGTGCGCGAACTGCACGAACGCCTGTCCCACGTGCTTCTGTCACGACGTGGTCGACGGCGTGTCGCTCTCGGGCGACCTCGCCTCCCGCACGCGCGAGTGGGCGAGCTGCTTCAGCGCCGAGTACAGCTGGGCGGCCGGCGAGGTGGTCCGCGAGAGCCGGGCCTCGAGGTACCGGCAGTGGCTCACGCACAAGTTCGCCTCGTGGATCGACCAATACGGCACCTCGGGCTGCGTGGGCTGCGGACGCTGCATCACGTGGTGCCCCGTGGGGATCGACGTGACCGAGGAGATCGTCGCGATCCGAGCGACCGACGGCGCGGTGGAGGTGGTGACCTCATGAGCGTGACCGAGGTCCGCGACGTGCGGGCGACCCAGCCCGAGGGCGGCCCGATGCGGATCGCCGTGATCCAGCGGGTCGTTCCCGAGACGCCGGAGTCGGCGACCTA
>DAIUEM010000287.1:0-2621 GCA_036845105.1 Actinomycetota bacterium
CCGCCGCCGAAGTCGAAGCCGGCGTCCATGTACACCACCTCGGCCCCGAAGAAGCGCTCGAACTGCGGGCGGTCGGCGGCGTCGGTGACGTCGAAGGTCACCTGCGCCGGCCCCTCCCACAGCACGCTCGCGACCAGGTGGTCGTCTCGTTCGAACTGGTACCGCATCTCCTGCTCCTTCCGTGCGGGCCCGCGGGCCGAACCGTCACGAGGGGTACGAAAAGCCCCTCGGGGATCCGAGGGGCTTCTGGCGCGTCCCGGGCCTCACCGGGCCCAGGGCGCGCCTAGACGATAAGTACGAGGGTCTGCGTCGCCCTGCGTGCGCTCGTCTCGACGAACATCGTCTCCCGAGTGTGAGGGCGACGCGGCGCGGTGTCAACCGGTTCTTCTCAGACCGGTCACATCCGTGCATCGGTTGAGCCGGCACTGAGCGTGCGGAACCGTTCAGGAACGACCGCTCCCGGTCGCCCGGACCGGGACGACGACGATCTCGACGCCGGCCTCGTCGAGCACCGATCGCTCGGGCTCGGCCACCTCCCCGTTCGTGACGAGGACGTTCATCGCCTCCAACGGTCCGACGGCGAAGTCCGAGACCGCCCCGAGCTTCGAGACGTCCGTGACCACCACCACCGGTCCGCGCGTCTGCTCGATCATCAGCCTCGCGATCTCGGCCTCCGACGCGAGCGGCGTGGTGAGCCCGGCCCCCAGGGCCACCCCGCCCACGCCGAGCACCGCACGGGTCGCGAACGTCCGGCGGAGGGTCTCGGTCGCGAACGGCCCGACCACCGTGCGCTCGCCGAGGTCGCTCCGCACGTGCCCCCCGAGCAGGATCAGCTCGATCCCGCCAGCCGCCGGCTCGAGCGCCGCGAACACGTTGTTCGTCACGACGGTGGCCGGCACGCCCAGGTGCCGGAACACCTCGAGCGACGTCGAGCCGCCGTTCAGGAACACGGTCTCGCCCCCCCGCACGAGCGCCGCAGCCGCGCGGCCGATCGCTCGCTTCGCGGCGGCGCGCTCGGGTACCGCGGCGACGGCGGGGATACCGCCCGGGAGCGTGGCGCCGCCGTGCGAGCGCTCGAGCAGCCCCCGGTGGGCGAGCGTCTCGAGGTCGCGCCGGACCGTGATCTCGGAGACCCCGAGCTCGGCCACGAGGTCCGAGGCGCGCACCGCTCCGCGCTCGCGCAGGAGCTCGAGGATGCGGCGGCGCCGTTCGGCAGGCAGCGCTCGGCTCACGGCCGGAGCCTACCGCCGCTCGACGATGCGCCCCCGGCGATGGTCGCGCACGATCACCTTCGCGGCGTTCCGCCCGGGCACGCCCATGACGCCGCCGCCGGGATGCGTGCCCGAGCCGCACAGGTAGAAGCCGGGGACCGGCGAGCGGTAGTCGCCGTACCCGGGGATCGGGCGCAGGCTGAACATCTGATCGGGCGTGAGCTCGCCCTGCATGATGTTGCCGCCGATCAGCCCGAACCGGGTCTCGATGTCGCGCGGCGCGAGGACCTCGACCTCCTCGACGGCGGACTCCAGGTTCGGCGCGAACGCCCCGAGCGCCCCGAGCGCGCGGCGCGCGTACTCCTCGCGCCCGCCGTCGTCCCACGAGCCCTCGCGGAGCTCGTAGGGGCCGTACTGGCTGAACCCGAGCATCACGTGCTTGCCCGGCGGCGCGAGGCCCTCGGGCTCGTGCGCGGTCGGGAACACCACCTCGATGTACGGCTGCTCGGACATCCGCCCGTACTTCGCGTCGTCCCACGCGCGCTCGAGGTACTCGATCGAGGGCGAGACCGCGGCGAGCCCCCGGTGGACGTCGCCCTCCTGGTCCCAGCTCGGGAACGCCGGCAGCTCGCCGAGCGCGACGTTGAGCTTCACCGAGCCGCTCCGCGTCCGGTACCGCTTCACGTCGCGGACGACCTGTGCCGGAAGCCGGTCCTCGCCGACCAGGTCGAGGTACGTGGTGATCGGGTGGGCGCTCGAGACCACTCGGCGGGCCCGGACCAGGGAGCCGTCGGCGAGCTCGACGCCGACGGTCCGGCCGGTGCCGGCGATCGCGACGCGCTGCACCTCGGCGCCGGTCCGGATCTCGGCGCCGGCCGCCTGCGCGGAGCGCGCGAGCGCAGCCGAGACGCCGCCCATGCCGCCCTTCACCCACCCCCACGCGCCGGCGTGGCCGTCGATCTCGCCGATCCAGTGGTGCATCAGCACGTAGGCCGAGCCCGGCGTCATCGGCCCGCACCACGCGCCGATGATCGCCTGCGTCGCCAGTGCCCCTTTCACGCGGTCGTCCTCGAACCACTCGTCCAGGAAGTCGGCGGCGCTCATCGTGAACAGCCGGACGATCTCGGCGATGTCGCGGCCGGTCCAGGACCGCATCTTGCCCGCCGTCCACACCCACGCGGGTAGGTCGGAGAGCCGCAGATCGGGCGGCACCACGAACAGCAGGTCCTTGAGCAGGGTCGCGACCCGGTCGAAGTAGCGATCGAACCGCGCGTAGGCCTCGGCGTCGGCCGTCGAGAACCGTGCGATGTTCGCGGCGTCCCGCGTCACGTCGCCCCACAGCGTGAGCGAGGTGCCGTCGGGGAACGGCACGAAGTAGTCGGGCGTGATGATCGAGACCTCGTAGCCGAA
>DAIUEM010000288.1:0-2422 GCA_036845105.1 Actinomycetota bacterium
GACGCGACCGGCACCCCCGAGGAGGTCGCCGAGCGCACCCGGCAGGAGCTCCTGCGTTGGTCCGGGTGACCGTCGCGGTCCCCGCCCGTCCCTACGACGTCACGATCGGGGCGGGAATCCTCGAGCAGGCGGCCGAGCACGTCCCGGCTTTCCCGAACGCCGAGCGCGCCTTCGTCGTCGCCGACCAGCGGGTCGCCTCACGCTACCTCGAGCGCCTGTCGGCGGGCCTGGCCCGGGCCGGCCTGCAGACGGTGCACGTCGGCGTCCCCGAGGGGGAGGAGGCGAAGTCCCTGTCCGTGATGACGGCGCTCCAGCGGCAGCTCGCCGTCCAGGAGGCACACCGCGACGACCCCGTCGTGGCGCTCGGCGGGGGTGCGGTGGGTGACCTCGCGGGCTTCGTCGCGGCGACCTACATGCGCGGCGTGCCGTTCGTGCAGGTCCCGACGACCCTCACGGCGCAGGTGGACGCCGCGATCGGGGGCAAGACCGCCGTGAACCTGCCCGAGGGCAAGAATCTGGTCGGTGCGTTCCACCAGCCGAGCGCCGTCCTCGCGGACGTCACGACGCTCGCCAGCCTGCCCGAGCGGGAGTTCCGCTCCGGGCTGGCGGAGGTGGCGAAGTACGGGCTCACGCTGGACGTGACGCTGCTCGACCTGCTCGAGCGCGACCTCGCGGCGGTCGTCGCGCGCGACCCGGTGGTGCTCGAGGACCTCGTCGCCCGGTGCGTCCGCGCCAAGGCCTCCGTCGTCGAGCGGGACGAGCGGGACACCGGGGCACGGCTGATCCTGAACTACGGGCACACCCTGGGGCACGCGCTCGAGCGGATCGACGCGTTCGAGGGGCGCTCGCACGGGGAGGCCATCTCGGTGGGGATGCTGTTCGCGGCCCGCCTGGCCGAGGCGCTCGGGATGGCGCAGACCGGGCTCGTCGCCCGGCACCGCCGGCTGCTCGCCTCGCTCGGCCTCGAGCCGCAGGGGTCTCTGCCGGGGGTAGAGCGGATCCTCGCAGCGATGCGGATGGACAAGAAGTACTCGGCGGGCGTCCGGTTCGTCCTGCTCGAAGACCTGGGGCGGCCGCGCGTGGTCGGGGACGTCCCCGAGGACATGGTGCGCGAGACGCTCGCCCGGATGGGCGCGGCGCCGGAGGGAGGACGCGGATGAACGTGCTGTACCTGTTCGGCCCGAACCTCGGCGCGCTCGGCACGCGCGAGCCCGAGCGCTACGGGCGGCAGACGATCCAGCAGATCATGGGGGAGGTGGGGGAGCGCGCGGTCGCGCTCGGGCACGAGGTCGAGTGGCGGCAGTCCGATCACGAGGGCGATCTTCTCGGCTGGCTGCGATCGGCTGCGGGGGACGGGTTCGGCGCGGTCGTGCTCAACGCCGGCGCGTTGACCCACTACTCGTACGCGCTCCGCGACGCGATCGAGGCGTGCGACGCACCGGTGATCGAGGTCCACATGACGAACATCTACGCCCGCGAGACGTTCCGCCAGCACTCCGTGATCTCGTCCGTCTGCCGCGCGACGATCGCCGGCGCCGGCGCCGGCGGCTACCACGCGGCGCTCGAGGCACTGCCGTGGATCACGGGCTGAGGCGCGCGCGCCTGGTCGAGCGCCTCGACGCGCTCGAGATCGACGCGCTCCTCGTCACCCGGATTCCGAACGTCCGGTACCTGACCGGATTCACCGGCTCGAACGCGCAGCTCGTCCTCGGGCGCCAGGCGGCCGTGTTCCTCACCGACGGTCGCTACGACGAGCAGGCAACGCACGAGGTCGAGGGTCTCGAGCGACGGATCTACCTCGACGAGCGCTGGGGGCACCTCGCCGGTGCGCTGGTGGAGCTCGGGGCACGACGGGCGGGGTTCGAGCGCGAGGGGCTCACGTACGGCGAGTGGCAGCGGCTGGCGGAGGTGGCCGGCGACGTGGAGCTCGTCCCCACCACGGCGGCCGTCGAGGAACTCCGGCGCGTCAAGGATCCCGACGAGATCGCGCTGATCGTGCGCGCGCAGGGGGCCGCCGACGCCGCGTTCGAGACGGTGGTGCTCGGCGGCGGCCTGCGCGAGGGGATCACCGAGCGCGAGCTCGCGTACGACCTGGAGCTCGCGATGCGCCGCGCCGGCGCCGACGACAAGGGCTTCGACACGATCGTCGCGTTCGGCGAGAACGCCGCCGAGCCTCACCACGACCCGACCGAGCGGACGCTGCGCCGCGGCGACGTGGTGAAGCTGGACTTCGGCGCGCGCGCCGAGGGCTACCACTCGGACATGACGCGGACGGTCGCGTTCGGCGAGCTCGGGCCGGGGGGCGTGCGGCAGCGGCTGCCGGGGGTGCGCCGCCTCCACGAGATCATCGAGGCGGGCGGCGGGGCGCGCGCGGCGATCGGCGCGCTGCTCCTGTGCGCGTACCAGCCGACCGAGAACTCGG
>DAIUEM010000289.1:0-2416 GCA_036845105.1 Actinomycetota bacterium
CGGCGGCGGCGGATCGCACGGATGCTGATCGACGCGTGCTTCGACCGGGCGGCCGCGCTGGGGAAGACGCGGATGACGCTCCACACGACCCACCGCATGGAGGCCGCGCGGACGATGTACGAGCGGATGGGGTTCCGACGGCTCCCCGACCGCGTGTTCCCGGACGGGTTCGTCCTGCTGACCTACGAACACCCGATCGGGTGAGGGTCAGTCGCCGCTCGCGGTCCGCACGACCTCGCCGGACGACAAGACGACACCGTCCTCGCACTCGGCCTGGACCAGACCGCCGCGGAACTGCTGCTCGTACAGACGCGCGTACAGGCCGCCGCCCTCCAGCAGCTGATCGTGCGTGCCGCGCTCGACGATGCGGCCGCGGTCGACGACGAAGATCACGTCGGCCCGCAGGATCGTCGACAGGCGGTGGGCGATCGCGATCGTCGTCCGGCCCTGCATGAGCGGCTCGAGCGCCGCCTGCACCAGGCGTTCGGACGTGGTGTCCAGGCTCGAGGTCGCCTCGTCCAGGATCAGGATCCGCGGGTCCTTGAGGACCACGCGAGCGATCGCGAGCCGCTGCTTCTCGCCGCCCGAGAGCTTGTACCCGCGCTCGCCGACGACGGTGTCGTAGCCGTCGGGGAGCTCCATGATGCGGTCGTGGATGTTCGCCGCCCGCGCCGCCTCCTCGAGCTCCTCCTGCGTCGCGTCGGGCCTGCCGTACAACAGGTTGCGCCGGATCGTCGTGTGGAACAGGTACGTCTCCTGCGTGACGACGCCGATCAGGTCACCGAGCGAGTCGAGCGCGATGCTCCGGACGTCGACGCCGTCGATCGTGACGGCGCCCCGCTGCACGTCGTACAGGCGGGGCACGAGGTACGTGATCGTCGTCTTGCCCGCGCCGCTCGGCCCGACGAGCGCCGCGAGCTGCCCGGGCTCGATCCGCAGGTCCACACCCTCGAGCGTCCACTCGCGCATGACGTCGTCGCGCGGCGCGTCCGTCGGGCTGATCGGCGTGATCTGCTCGGGCGGCGTCTCGTAGTGGAACCACACTCCCCGGAGGGCGACCTCCCCGCGGACGTCCCTCGGCGAGAGCGCGACGGCGTCGGGTGCATCCTCGATCTCGTTCGGCATATCGAGGTACTCGAAGATCCGGTCGAACAGGGCCATCGAGGAGTGGATCTCGGTCGAGACCTGCAGCATCGAGCCGATCGGGAAGAACAGGCGGGACTGCAGCGTCGTGAACGACACGAGCGTGCCACCGGTGATCGCGGCCGCCGCCAGCGGATCATTGTCCAGCACCCACCCGGCCACCAGGTACACGAGCGCCGGCGTGATCGAGAAGAACGTCCCGACCACCGCGAAGAAGGACCTGCCGATCATCGTCTGCCGGATCTGGAGACCGGTGAGGCGCTCGTTCTCGACGTTGAAGCGCTCCTTCTCGAACCGCTGGCGCCCGAACGTCTTCGAGAGCAGGACCCCGGACACCGACAGGGTCTCCTCGGTCACCGCGGTGAGATCCGCGAGCGTCTTCGCGGTGCTCGTCGCGACCTCGCGCCGGGCGCGCCCGACCTTGACCGTGAGCCACAGGAACAGCGGGAGCATGGACAGGGACAGCACGGTGAGCTGCCACGAGAGCAGGGTCATCGCGACGAGCGTGCTGATGATCACGACGACGTTCGACAGGATGCTCGACATCGTGTCGGTCACGACCATCTGGACCCCGCCGACGTCGTTCGCCAGCCGGGACTGGATCTCGCCGGTCCGGGTCGTGGTGAAGAAGCGCAGCGGCATCGCCTGGAGGTGGGCGTAGAGCGAGTTCCGCAGGTCCTGCATCACGCGCAGCCCGACCAGGTTGGACAGGTACGTCTGCCCGATCCCGATGATCGAGGTCACGATGGGGATCACGATCATGAGGCCGGCGTACAGGTACAGGTTCGACATGTTCGGGCACGCCTGCCCGTCGCAGACGCCGGCGGGGTTGCCGAACAGCGCCTTGTCGAACACCAGCTTGATGAGGATCGGGTTCACGACGCCGAGGCCGGCGGTGACGACGATCGCGAGCGCGACGAGGTTCACCTTGCCCTGGTACGGACGGAACGTCGCGACGACCCGCCTCACGGTCGTGCGCTGGATCGGGCGCTGGTCGTCCTCCGTGAGGGGACGGGAGTACCGGCCATGACCGCGCATGAGAGCCAGGATACGGCGGGTCCACGACAAGATGCGCTCGGGAGCTAAGCGGCGGAAGCGAGCTCGCGGGCGCGCTCGAAAACGGCGTCGAGCATCTCGGGCGTGAGCTTGCCGGTGAACGTGTTCTGCTGGCTCGGGTGGAAGCAGCCGAGGAGCGTGTACGGGCCGACGCTCGCCTCGACGGCGTGCCCGAACCGGGGCCGGGGGCGGACGCGGTGCCCGAGCGTCCCGATCG
>DAIUEM010000290.1:0-2324 GCA_036845105.1 Actinomycetota bacterium
AGCTGCACCTCGAGGTCCCGGGCGAGGCCGCCGGAGATCAGCGAGGGGATCTGAGGCGCCGCGAACGGCATCGCGGACACCGAGATCGTCGGCGAGGACGCCGCCAGGCGCAGCTCCTCCAACGTCTCGGCCGCGGCGCTCGCTCCCGGGCCCTCGGCCTGGACCTCGCGCAGCTCGCCGTCGGTGTCGACCGCGTAGCCGTCCTGCATCCGCAGCAGCTGTTGCAGGAGCGTCGGCGAGACGGCGATGTCAACCGGTGTGGCAGACGTCCTTGCCAGCTCGGCGAGCGCCTTCGACAGACCGCCGATCCGCCCACCCGCTGCGAGCTCCTCCTCGAGCGACGTGGACGTGAAGACCCCGTCGGGCCGGAACGCGATCGCGTGGTGCAGCACGAAGGTCCAGGAGAAGGCGAGCGGCAGCTCCGGCTCCCGGACCAGATACACGACGGGGGAGCGGATCTCGGCGACCGGCACGCCGTCGCTGCGCAGGTCGACCTTCAGGGGATACACGCCCGAGGAGGTCGGGTCGACCCCCGGCGCGTCGATCGGGAAGGCGATCTCGAACACGCGGCTCGCGCCGGGCTCGAGCGGGCCCTGGCGCGCGAACGTGTCGGCCTTGACGACGACGGCCGGGATCGGGTCGGCGAGCAGCGACGCTTCGTACGCGGTCCGCGAGATCAGCCGGCCGAAGAGCGTGGCGCCGATCGTGAGACGCCCGAGGGGGGCGTCGCCCTCGTTCGTTGCTCGGACGCGCACGTCCACGGTCGGGTGTTCGGGATCGTTCCACGGGGTCTGCTCGAGGAGCTGGAGCCTGACGGTGCCAGGCTCGGGCTCGTCCGAGGGGCTCGGCGACTGGGCCGAGGCCGGGGCGACCGCGACGGCGAGCAGGACCGCGGCGGGAAGCAGGGCGACGAGCCGGCGCATCGGCGAGGCCATCCTACCCTCGGCCCGCGAGCAGCTCGGCCAGCTCGGAGACGCCGTACGCGGCCGCGACGAGGAGCAGGAAGCCCCCGACCGCCAGGCGCAGCACGTGCTCTCGGGCACCGATCGCGATCCGAGCCCCGAGCCTCGCCCCGGGGACGACCCCGATCGCCAGGACGAGGAAGATCCACCAGTCGATGTGCCCGAGCCACCAGTGCACGAGCGTCCCGGGGATGACGAGCGCCGCGATCACGACGAGCGAGGTCCCGAGCGCGCGCTTAAGCGGCATGCCGACGAAGACCGTGAAGGCCGGCACCAACACGATCCCCCCGCCCACTCCGAGCAGCCCCGAGACGAACCCTGCGAGCAGCCCGATCGCCGCGTGCTTCCAGACCGGGGTCTTTCCCTTCTCCCACGCCACGCGCGGCGCGCGGCCGCGTATCAGCTGGATCGCGGTCCACGCGATCAGCACGGACGTCAGGACGAGGAGCAGATGCGCGTTCACGCGCTCGGTGAGTAACGCCCCCGCGACGGCGCCGACCACGCCGGGTCCGATCGCCCATCGGGCCGCGCGGAAGCCCACCTCTCCGGCCCGCGCGTACGCGAGACCGCCGGCGACCGAGGTCGGCAGGATGACCGGCAGCGGGGTCGCGATGGCTTGGATCGCCGTCCCCCCGAGCAGCACGTTCACCGCCGGCGTGGTGACGATCCCGCCGCCCACGCCGAACAGGCCTGACAGCACGCCCGCGAGGAACCCCACCACCACGCCGAGGGCCGCCTGGAGCGGCGTCACGACAGTCGCTCGACGGCGCGCTCGAGGACCTCGCGCTCGCCCTTGTACGCGGCGGCGGAGACGGCGTCGGCGAGCGCGAACCAGCGCACATCCTCCATCTCCTCGTCGTGGTCAGCGACGTTGCCGCCGGTCGCGCGCATGAGGAAGAAGTGCACGGCCTTGCGCACGCGAACGCCGTCCCAGACGTAGAGGTAACGGATCTCGCCGAGCTGGTCCTCGATGCGGGTGTGCAGGCCGGTCTCCTCGCGGACCTCGCGGACCGCGGCCGACTCCGGGGTCTCGCCCGGCTCGATCCCGCCCTTCGGCAACCCCCACACGAGGTCGCCGCGCCGCGTCCGTCGGGCGGCGAGCGCCACCTGAACCCGGCCGCGGCGGCGCCGATACACCACGCCGCCCGCCGAGACCTCGCGCCGCGTCTCCATCAGGCTCGCAGGGCGCCCTCCCTATACTTGGGCGCCGTGCTCGATCGGATCATCGACTTCCTCCGTCCCTACCTCGACGCACCCTGGGGTTACGTCGTCGTGGGCGCCGCCACGTTCCTCGAGAACTCGGTCGGGGCGGGGTTCATCGTCCCCGGCGAGACGCTCGTCATCATCGGCGGATTCTATGCG
>DAIUEM010000291.1:0-2189 GCA_036845105.1 Actinomycetota bacterium
CCAGCTCATCGACCTGATCGGCGTCGACACCACGATGTTCGTGGCCAACGTGCTATACGAGGAGTTCAAGGAGCCGCTCTTCGCCCCCCCGCCCCTCCTCAAGCGGATGGTGACCGCGGGACACCTGGGCAGGAAGACGCGCAGGGGCTTCTACGACTACGAGTGAGAGCGTCGGGCCCACAGGCCCGCGAGATAGCCCGCCATCTTCGCCCCATCGACGAACGCCATCAGGGCGGGGATCGCCGCGGTGACCTTCGCGCCGTCCAGGGGATCGTCGGATCGGCGGAGCGCGCGCCGGAACGGCCCGGACGCGTACGCCGCGGCGCCCACCAGGGTCGCGAGCTTCAGCACGCGGCTCCGCGAGGCGCAGGCGTAGAGCGCGCCCGCGTAGACGCCGAACCTGAGCGCGTGACGCTCGGGGTACATGCCCGCGATCGCGTCACCGCGCGCGTATCGGAAGTACTGGATCCACGTGGAGGCGAGGTTCGGCCGAAGCGGCCAATGGACGACCGCGCCCCGAGCTAGGCGCATGTCCATCCCGAGCTCGCGCCAGCGATGGTCGACGTACATGTCCTCGCCGATCGCGAGCCACTCGGGGTACCCCCCGGCGGCGTCGATCGCCTCGCGGCGAAACGCCACCGAGCGGCCGCTCGGCATGAAGGTGGCCTCGTTCCACTCCTCCGGGTCGGGGAGGTTCACGGCGGCCATGCAGCGATGCAGGAGACGGTCCGCGATCGGCCGGTAGGCGCCCATCGAGACGTCGGCCCCGGCCTCGATCGGCTCGAGCAACCGCTCGAGCCAGTCGGGCTCCAGCTCGCAGTCGGCGTCGGTCACGGCGATCACGTCGTGCGTGGCGGCGGCGATCGCGAGGTTCCGCCCGCGGGCGATGTTCGCGCCCGGCTCCACGACCACCGTGATGCCCTCGACCTCCCGGAGCCGCTCGAGCGTGCCGTCCGTCGAGCCGCCGTCTACCACCACCACCTCGTCCGGCGGCCGTGTCTGGGCCGCGAGTGTGTCGAGGAAGCCGTCGAGGTGCCCTCCGGCATCCAGGACCGTGGACACGAGCGAGACCTTCACGCGGACCCCCGGTACGCGTCGAGCGTGAGCCGCGCGGTCTCGTCCCAGGTGAAGCGCTCGGCACGAAATCGCCCGAGGTTCCGGAGCCGGGCCGAGAGCTCGGCGTCGGTCAGCACGCGCTCCACGGCGGCGGCGATCTCGGTGATCGACCTCGGGTCCACGCCGAGGGCGGCGTCCCCGTAGACCTCGGGCAGCGACGAGGTGCTCGAGGCGATCGCGGGTGTGCCCCTCGCCATCGCCTCCAGGACGGGCAGGCCGAAGCCCTCGTACAGGGACGGGTACACGAAGACGTCGGCGCCTCGGAAGAGCGCGTCGAGATCCTCGCCGGGCAGGGGCCCGGTCAGGACGATCTCGCCGGGGCCGGGCAGTGCGATCTCGCGCATCAACGCCTCATGCTGCCATCCGAGCGGCCCGGCCATCACGAGCGCGTGCGGCACGCCCGTGGCCGCGACCCGGCGGTAGGCGCGCACCAGCCGGACCAGGTTCTTCCGAGGCTCGAGCGTCCCGACGAACAGGACGTACGGCGAGGGGACCCGGAGCCGTCGCAGGACCTCCTCGGGCTCCAGCGGGCTCGTCCCGAGCGAGGCGGCGAGGGGTGTGACGTGCAGCTTCGAGGGGTCGACGTCGGTCCGTGTCACGACGTCCTCCGCGGTGTTCCGCGACGGTGTCACGATCACGTCGGCGCGACGAACCGCGGCGCGCAGGCCGAGCCGGTACAGGAGCCGCCACTCGCGCGGGAACAGGCTCGGGAACCGATCGAACGCCAGGTCGTGGACCGTCACCACGAGCCGCTGACCGGCGCCGGCCGGCGGGATGGCGGCGTGGTTCGTGGCGTGGACGACGTCGGTCGAGCGGAGCGACGCCGGCAGCGGGGGCCGGGCGAGGAGGTCCCAGCGAGGGTAGAGCGACCGGATCGAGCCATCCAGCTCCTGCACCCAGAGGTCGCGCATCCAGCGTTCCCTCGGCCTCACGTCGGGGCCGAACCTCGAGTGGAACAGCTTCACCTCGAGGGAGGGGTCCACGCGCGCCATCGCGGGCGCCAGGTTGCGGATGTAGGTGCCGATGCCTCCGGGCGCGCCGAAGAAGAGCTGGTCGACGTGGAAGGCGACGCT
>DAIUEM010000292.1:0-2104 GCA_036845105.1 Actinomycetota bacterium
CTCGGCGCGCAGCACCCACAGGCTGAAGAGGATCGCCGCGACGACGAGGACGAGCGGCCCCCACTCCTGCACCCGCGAGCTCGAGCGCTCGGGCGGCGCCGAGGGGGCGGGGACGTCGAGCGGTGCGGGCTCATCGAGCGGTGCGGCCACGGCGCGAGCCTATAGGGTGCGGCACCGTGGATGGCTCAACGACGACGGCGCGCGCGCGGCGCGTCGACGCGGCGCTCTGGGCGCTGACGGCGGCGCTCGCCGTGGCCACGGTGGTGCTCTCGCTCGGCGTCTCGGCGCCCGGGGTCGGCTCCTTCTCGATCGCGGACGAGCTCGGTCACGGCGCGATGTACTTCGCGACCGTCGGGTGCCTGCTGCTCGCGGCCGTCTGGCGCCCCGGCCGCGGCGACGGCCCGTGGCCGGGCGCGGCGCTCGCGATCGCGATCGGTGCGATCGTCGTGGGTCTCGGCGTCGAGGCGATCCAGGAGCTCGCGACCGCGCGGCGGCACGCCGAGGTCGGCGACGTCGCGGCCGAGGCCGTCGGCGCGCTGAGCGCGTGGGCGATCCACGCCCGGGCGCGGCGACACGCGGAGCGCCGGCACGCCGGAAGGGACGCGCCCTAAGGATCCCCCGCCGTTGACCCTCGGCGCGCGGCAACGTAGCGTCGGCCTGCCGTGGCCGGTCATCCACCCGCCCGCCGATCGTTCCTTCCCACCGTCGTCGCGACCGTGGCGATCGCGTCCGCCCTGCCGCTCGCGGGGCCGGCGGTCGCGCTCGCGGCGGACGACGAGCGGCCCAACGTCCTGCTGATCGTGACCGACGATCAGCGCCCGTGGGGCGCCCTCCGCACACAGGACGCGGTGAGGGACCGGATCCGTGGACGGGGCACGACGTTCCGGCACGCGTTCACCACGACGCCGATCTGCTGCCCCGCGCGAGCCTCGCTCCTGACGGGGCTCTACACCCACAACCACGGCGTCTTCACGAACGACGA
This sequence comes from Actinomycetota bacterium, assembly GCA_036845105.1. GTDB lineage: Bacteria > Actinomycetota > UBA4738 > UBA4738 > HRBIN12 > HRBIN12. The sequence continues at coordinate 983 of DAIUEM010000292.1, forward strand.
GCCGTTCGGGTCGCTGGCGGAGGTCGACGCGATGACGTTCGCGAGCGCGCTGCACGAGGACGGCTACACGACCGGTCTGTTCGGCAAGTACCTGAACCTCTGGCCGAACGAGGTGTCGCCGACGGGCTTCGACCGGTTCGCCCTCACCCCCCGCGTCACGTACGAGCCGGCGCTGTGGAACGTCGACGGGACGATCCGACAGATCGACGAGTATCCCACGAGGTTCATCCGTCGTCAGACCCTGCGCTTCCTGAACTCCGCGGCCGACGTCGCGGCGCCCTGGTTCGCGTACGTCGCCCCGATGGCGCCCCACGTCCCCGCCACCCCCGAACGGCGATACGCCGACCTGCCGGTGGGGCGCCTCCGCTTGAGCCCGGCGATGCTCGAGAGCGACCGGTCGGACAAGCCGCCGTTCGTCCAGGAGGAGACCCCGCGGCCGAGCAGCTACCTGAGGTCGCTCCGCGATCGGCAGCTCCGATCGCTCGCGTCGGTCGACGACCTGGTCGACTCGGCGATCGACCGGCTCCGCGCGCTCGGCGAGCTCCGGAACACCCTCGTGATCTACACGTCGGACAACGGGTTCCTGTGGGGCGAGCACGGGCTCCGCGGCAAGGCGGTCCCGTACCTCCCGTCGGTTCGCGTCCCGTTGTTCATCAGGTGGGACGGACACCTCGACGGCGGGACCGTGGACGAGCGGATCGTGACCCTCCTGGACCTCGCGCCGACGATCCTGAACGCGGCCGGCACGGCGCCGCCCCATCAGATGGACGGCATCGACCTGTTCGCGGGTGGCGAGCGGACCCGCGTGCTGCTCGAGTACTTCTCGTGGGAGATGGCACCGGCCCCGTCCTGGGCGGCGGTGATGACGCCGAGCGCCGAGTACGTCGAGTACTACGACGACCTCGGGGCCGTGACGTTCCGCGAGTACTACGACCTGTCGCAGGACCGTCACCAGCTCGTGAACCTGCTCGGCGACGCCGACGTCGACAACGATCCGGACGTCGACCCGCTCGCCGCCGACCTCGGGATGCTCCGGGCGTGCGCCGGGGCCGACTGCGTCGCCTGAGCTACGCGGGAACGGGCTGGGTCTCCGTGTCCTTGATCCGGTTCGTGTCGATCGTG
>DAIUEM010000293.1:0-2045 GCA_036845105.1 Actinomycetota bacterium
CCTCTACGACCCGAGGCGGGAGCGCATCAAGGCCTGAGGGCGTATAGGCTCCGCCCGTGAGCCAACCGGAGCGGGGGGACCGGCCAGAGCAGCGCAACCTCGTGCTGATCTTGGCGAGGGCGTTCGCGTCGAACCTGGCGGCCGCGATGTTCCTCGTCGACGCCGACGGAACCGTCGTCTACTACAACGAGGCGGCGGAGCAGGCGCTCGGGCGGCGGTTCATCGAGGGTCACGGGATGCCGGCGAGCGAGTGGTCCACGGTCTTCGCCCCGAGCGACCCCGACGGGGAGCCGGTCGCGTTCGAGGATCTCCCGATCGGGATCGCGCTCCTCCAGCGGGTGCCGGCGCACGGCGTCCTGTCGATCACCGGCACCGACGGCGTCGCACGCGAGATCGAGGTCACGGGGATCCCCCTGTTCGCCCACGTCGACGACTTCGTCGGCGCCGTCGCGATCTTCTGGGAGCCCTAGGAGCGCCCGTGCACGTGCGGATCCGGGGGTGCCGCGGGACGATCGCGAGCCCGGGCGCCGACACGATGCGGTACGGCGGCAACACCTCGTGCGTGGAGGTCCGCCTGTCGAGCGGACGTGTCGCGATCCTGGACGCCGGGACCGGGATCCGCGAGCTCGGCGTCCAGCTGATGGACGAGGGCGTGACGCGGATCGACCTGCTCCTCACGCACCTGCACGTCGACCACCTCGAGGGGCTCGGCACGTTCGCGCCGATCTGGTCGCCGGACGTCGAGCTCCACATCTGGGGTCCGGCCTCGCCTCTGGCGTCGCTCGCCGAGCGGATCGCGACGTACTTCTCGCCGCCGCTGTTCCCCGCGGTCCTGCCGGAGGTCGCCGCTCGGATCGAGTTCCACGACGCGTCCGGGCACGAGTGGGAGGTCGACGGCGTCCGGATCTCCTCGGACGCGATCGTGCACCCGGGCGCGACGGTCGGCTACCGGATCCGCGAGGGCGACCGCGTCCTCGCGTTCCTCACCGACCACGAGCCGGCCCTCGCGGCGGACCTCCGCACGACCCCGACCGAGTGGATCAGCGGGTTCGCGCTCATGGACGGCGCCGACCTCCTGATCCACGACTGCCAGTACACGCCCGAGGAGTACGCGGAGCGCCTCGGCTTCGGCCACTCGTCGACCGAGCACGTCGCGACGCTCGCCGAGCGGGCCGGGGCCGGGCGCGTCGTGATGTACCACCACGACCCGATGCACTCGGACGCGCAGCTCGAGGCGATGCGCGCGGACGTCCTCCGCCGGTGGGAGGTCGAGGAGGATCGCGTGGTCCTGGCCGCCGAGGGCGACACGTTCGACCTCTGACCGCTGACCGCTTCACGCCGAGGCGTCGCGACGTTGACAGGAAGCGGCCCACATCAGGCGGCCCGCGGCGGCAACGCCTGAACATGGCAAACCGTTGACCCCAGGTCGACCCGATGCTGGCCTCGCGGTCAACGCCTGAACATGGCAGGTCGTTGACGCCGAGGTGGGACCCAGCCCCCGCCCCTTCCGTCAAGGTCCGGACGCGGGGCGTCCGCACGGGAGGCCCCTAGGATGACCCTCGATGCGGATCGTCCTTTGGCACGGATGGCTCCTCGAGGGCTCGGGCTCGAACATCGCGACGGCGCGCGTGGCCGAGGTCCTGCGCTCGGCCGGCCACGACGTCCTGCTGATGTGCCAGGAGCGCCACCCCGAGCGCTACCCCTGGATCGACGCGGTCGGGACGGTGGGGCCGGACGGCGTCGCGATCTCGGAGGCCGAGACCGGGAGTGCAGATACCGGCCGCTGCGTCCTGCTTCGGCCCGACATCGGCGAGCTCCTGCCGGTGTTCGTTGTCGACGAGTACGAGGGCTTCCCCGCCGTCAAGACCTTCCTCGACCTGACCGATGAGGAGCTCGACGCGTACCTGGCGCACAACGTCGAGCCGCTCCGCACCGCCGCCGAGTGGCACGGGTCCGAGACCGCGATCGCCGGCCACGCGATCCCTGGCGCGGCCGTCGCCCGCCGGGCGCTCGGCGACGGCGCGTACGTCGCGAAGATCCACGGC
>DAIUEM010000294.1:0-2020 GCA_036845105.1 Actinomycetota bacterium
GTGCGCACCACATCGTCGTCGGCGGGGTCGCGAACCTCGCCGACGAGGCCGCGCACTGGCGCCGTGAGACCGTGCGCCGGCTGTTCGAGGCACTCGAGCGCGAGTCCGAGATGCTTCACCTCCTGCGCGACGTCACGGCCGAGGAGGTCTCGGTCACGATCGGGACCGAGCACCCGGCGACCGGTGAGTGGGAGGCCTCGATCGTCGCGGCGCCGTTCCGCGCCGGCGAGACGGCGCTCGGCGCGATCGGGGTCGTGGGGCCGACGGCGATGGACTACGTCTCGGTCATGGCCTCGGTGCGGGCGGTGGCACGACGCCTGTCCGAGCTTGCGACCGAGCTCGGCGCGTAGCCGGCCATGGCGCAGATCCGCGACCTGTACGAGATCCTCGGGGTATCCAAGGATGCCTCGCAGGAGGACATCAAGCGGGCGTACCGGCGCCTTGCGCGTGAGTACCACCCCGACGTGAGCCAGTCGCACGACGCCGAGGACCGCTTCAAGGAGGTCGCGGCCGCGTACGAGATCCTCTCGGACCCGCAGAAGCGACAGCAGTACGACCGGTACGGCCAGGCCGGCGGGCCGATGGACTTCCCGTTCGGCGACGTGGCCGACATCTTCGAGGCGTTCTTCGGCGGCGGGGGGTTCGGCCGCCGCACCGCGACCGCCCAGCGCTCGAGGGTCCAGCGCGGGGAGGACGTGTTCGCGTCGATCTCGCTCACGTTCGAGGAGGCGGCGTTCGGCGCGCACCGCGACGTCGATGTCGAGCGGCTGCAGACGTGCGATCGGTGCGAGGGCTCGGGCGCCGAGCCGGGGACGAGCCCAACGCGCTGCCGCACGTGCGGCGGCACGGGCCAGGTCCAGGACGTGCGCCGGAGCATCTTCGGGACCGTCATGACCGCGCATCCATGCGCCGCGTGCGCGGGGACTGGGGAGGAGATCCTGACCCGGTGCGAGCGCTGCCGCGGCACCGGGCGCGTCGCGGCCCCGCACACGGTGCCGGTCGACGTCCCCGACGGCGTGGCCGACGGGCTCGAGCTGCGCGTGACCGGCGCCGGGCACGCCGGGACGGCGGGCGGTCCTGCGGGCGACCTGTACCTGACGCTCTCGGTCGCCGAGCACACGGTGTTCGTGCGACGGGGCCAGGACCTGTTCGCGACGCTCGAGGTTCCGATGGTGCAGGCGGCGCTCGGCGCCGAGCTCGAGATCGACACGCTCGAGGGGTCGGAGCGGATCGAGCTCGAGCCCGGAACGGAGTCCGGCACGACGTTCCGGTTGCGGGGCAAGGGCATGCCGAACCTCAGGCGCCGCGGTCGCGGCGACCTGTTCGTCACGGTCCACGTGTCGACGCCCTCGGGGCACTCGCGCGAGGAGCGCAAGCTGCTCGAGCAGCTCGCCGAGCTCGAGGGCCGACCGGCGGGCAAGCGCGCGCACGATCGCGGCACCCTCCGGCGACCGGGAGGGGAGATGCCATGACCACCGTCTCGAGCTGCGTGTTCTGCCGTATCGTCGACGGCGACGAGCCGGCCGACGTGCTCTACGCGAGCGACACCGTGATGGCGTTCCGCGACATCGCGCCTCAGGCGCCGGTGCACGTCCAGGTGATCCCCAAGGAGCACGTGGCGTCCGCCGCGGAGGTCGAGGAACGGCACGCCGGGATGCTCGCCGACCTGTTCCACGCCGCGAGGCAGGTCGCGCGCGCCGAGGGCCTCGAGGACCGGGGTTGGCGGTTGGTCGCGAACATCGGCCCCGAGGGTGGCCAGCACATCTACCACCTGCACCTGCACCTGATCGGCGGGCGACAGATGACGTGGCCGCCCGGATGAGCGCCGGGTTGCCGCGGGGTAGAATCCACACGCGGGGTCGTCGCGTGACGGCCCCTCGTCGATAAGGAGGGAACGGGGGACTCCCCGAGAAGGACCGCTTGGCGAGAGCGTCCACCCAGGTGAAGATCCTCGTGCCCGGGGAACAGAGCATGGTCGCCCTCCTCGGCCAGCGAGACGAGCTGCTGAAGCTCGTCGAGG
>DAIUEM010000295.1:0-1950 GCA_036845105.1 Actinomycetota bacterium
CCATACGCTGCCGCATCCGGGTCCACGCCGAGGACGGAGCGCGGTCAGCCATCGTCCGCCATCCGGTAGCCGACGCCACGGATCGTCTCCAGGGTCGAACGTCCGAACGGTCGGTCGAGCTTGTTGCGGAGATGGCCGACGTAGACCTCGACGATGTTCGGATCGCCGTCGAACGTGTAGTCCCAGACGTGGTCGAGGATCTCGCGCTTCGATACCACGTCACCCTTGCGGCGCAACAGGAACTCGAGGAGCGCTCCCTCGCGGGCGGTCAGGTCCACCTCGGCGTCGCCTCGCCGGGCGCGTCGGGTCGCGGGGTCGAACCGCAGGTCGCCGGTCTCGAGCACCGCAGGCCGTTCGCCCGCCCCGCGCCGGATCAGCGCCCGGATCCGCGCGACGAGGACGACGAACGAGAACGGCTTCGTGACGTAGTCGTCGGCGCCCGTGTCGAGGGCCTCCGCCTCGTCGTACTCGCCGTCCTTGGCCGTCAGCATGAGGATCGGCGTCCAGACGCCCTCCTCGCGGAGCGTCGCGCACACCCGGTAGCCGTTCATCCCCGGCAGCAGGATGTCGAGCACGATCGCGTCGTACGGGTTCTCGCGCGCCATCCACAGGCCGTCCGTGCCGCTCAGCGCGACGTCGGTCGCGAACCCCTCCGCCTCGAGGCCCTTCTTCAGACCCGCGGCGAGCCGCTTCTCGTCCTCGACGACCAGGATGCGCACGCGTTCCCTCCCGGTGGGTGAGGTGCATCATCATCGCAGAACCCTGAACGACTGCTGAACGCATCCTGAGCGCTCGCCTCACATCCTTAGCATCCGCTTAACCGAGGCTTCAGCGAGCGCTCAGGACGCCCGACCCAGACTGAGGGGTCGGTTCGCACCTCACCCCCTCGGGTACGGACTGGGACGATGGCTTCGAACGGACGGGTGGGAGTCCGAGAGACCGATCTGAGGGAGGGATCGGGATGGGCGGAAACCCTGACCCCGTGATGGTGCGGGACAGCATGAGCGCCCTCGAGTACCACGAGGCGGCGTGGGCCGCCCACGACCTCGAGACGGCGCCGCCGGATCCGTCCGACCTGTCGGACCGGGCGCTGACCGCCATCCTGCGGTACGAGACGAGCGACATCCCCGCCGAGGCGCTCCACGCCGTCAAGGCGGAGAGGTTGCGGCGCACGCGGCCGTGGGGCCTCGCCGAGCTCGTCCTCGGGTTCGCGGTGATCACCGTGCTCGCGGTGAGCGGCATCATCATCGGCTGGTTCCTCCTGATCCACTGACGCTGATCCACTGACGCGACGCCGCCTGCGCCCCCGGGGGCGTCCCGTCCGAGCCTTGACGTTTCAGGGTGGCGGGTGCGAGCCTCACGTCCCGATGAGCGACGGCCCCGACTGCTGCTGCTTCGACGACTGGGCCGACTCCTACGCCAGACGCGCGCGCCGACGCCGTCTGGGCGGCCCCTCGAGCGACCTGATCCGCGGTCTCGAGCACGCCGGGCTCCAGGATCGAACCATCCTCGATGTCGGTTGCGGCGCAGGTGGTCTGATCTTCGACGCGCTCGAGCGCGGAGCGCGCGCGGCGACGGGCGTCGACCTGTCGTCGGCGTCGATCGATCGGGCGCGTCGGATCTCCTCGGAGCGGGGCCTCGGCGATCGCGCGACGTTCGACGTGGGCGACGGCGCCGTCGCCTCGCTCGAACGCCATGACGTGGTGGTGCTCGACAAGGTCTTCTGCTGCTTCGCGGACGCCGATGGGCTCCTGGGCAACTCCCTGTCCGCGGCGGATACCGTCTACGCGTTCTCCGTCCCGCCGTCGGCGGGGATCCGGGGCGCCGTGCGACGAGCGCTGGCGGCCGTCGAGAACCGGTGGTACGGGTTTCGCCCGCGTCGGTACGGCGGGTTCCGGGCGCACGTGGACTACTGGACTCCCCGGCTCAAAAAGCGCAGTTACGCTTGGG